>QMLM01000185.1 GCA_003646745.1 Deltaproteobacteria bacterium
ACTCTAACCCCCCCTCGGCACAATCCCGAGCAGCCTGCATCCCCGCCACCCCACACCCCATCACCAACACCATCTTGTTAACCTCAAAGTAGGAGGGATAAAGGGGGATGTGGTTTGCCACCTTGGCTACAGCCATGCGGACCAGCTCGATGGCCTTGCGGGTATTAAGCTCCCTGTCTTCTCCTACCCAAGAACAGTGTTCCCTGATATTGGCCATTTCGAACATATAGCGGTTCAGGCCGGCTCTCTCTATCGTGCGACGAAATGTGTTCTCGTGCATCCTGGGGGAGCAGGCAGCCACCACCACGGCATCCAATCTGTGCTCCTTTATGGCCCGTTGGATTTCTTGTTGTCCGGGTTCGGAGCAGGTATAGAGGTAATCGGTAGCATATGCAACATAGGGGAAGTTCTTGGCCTCCTCTGCCACCCGACGGGTATCCACAGTCCCCTCTATATTGGTACCACAATGACAGACGAAGACCCCAATCCTCATCCCCTAGACTCCTCCTGCCATTTTTCCAGCAGCCGATCGGCCTTCACGGCGTGTTTATCCATTCCCATTTCATTCGGGGAAAATCCCATGGCCAGACCAATCAACTGGGTGAAATACAGGACAGGCAACTCAAAATAAGTACCACAATGGGAGTTAATCTGCCCCTGGCGAAGATCTAAGTTCTGCTGGCAAAGGGGGCAAGCGACTACAATGGCGTCGGCACCCACCTCTTGCGCCATCTCCAAGACCTTGGCACTGAGGGTCAACACCAGCTCGCGTTTAGGCAGGCCAAAGGCGGCCCCACAACACTCCGTTTTAAAGGGAAAATCCGGTACCTCTGCCCCCAGGGCCTCCAAGATGCGATCCATGGATATAGGATTCTCCGGGTCATCAAATTGGGCCCGTTTAGGGGGTCTGGTGAGGATGCAGCCGTAATATGGGACAAGTCGCATGCCCTTTAGCGGTTTTTTTACCTTTTGCGCTAGAACTTCCACCCCCACATCTTCAAATATAACCTGCAGAAGGGACTTGGCCTGGAGTTCTCCTTTAAAGGGAAGCTCCAACAACTCATTTAACTCCTTTCGCCTCTCATCCTCCTGAACCATCGCCAGAGCATTTTTTAGGGCGACGAGACAAGAAGGGCAGGGAGCGACCACAGTGGCAAGGCCCATCGCCTCGGCAATGGCCAGGTTCCTGGCGGCGAGGGCCCCGTAAAGTAATTGGTCCACAGTATGGGCAGGGGTGGAACCACAACAGCTCCAATCTTCCACCTCGATCAACTCTATCCCCAAGGCCCGAGCCACAGCCCTAGAGGAGATGTCGTACTCCACCGCCGTCCCCTGTAAGGAACAACCCGGATAGTATGCGTATCGGTCAGCCATCATAAACCCATCTTTTTTGTGATGCGCTCAAAAATTCCCCTTACGGCATCAATCCCCTTGATGTCATCTGGCAAAAAATGCAGCTTGCCCTTGCCCAAAAGCTTGGGGGCCAGATCTGCATCAGCAAAGGGCCTTCCCCTTTGGAGGTTATATCTCAACAGAAGACCTACTTCAAAAAGCCGCCCATGGCGCTTCACAGACTCTAGGAAGGCGTCGTAAAAGCGCCGTATCCCCCTCTCCGAGACCATCCCCTCCCTTCTAGCCATGATCCTCAGGGTGTCCATGACACGGGCGACATCTACCTCACATGGGCAGCGAGTGGTACATGTTTCACAGGTGGCACATAGCCAGATAGCGTGAGAGCGCAGGACTTTCTCTTTCTGTCCCACCTGGATCAGACGCATAATCTGGTGCACAGGAATATCGTAGGAGAAACTGAGGGGACAACCAGCCGTGCAGTTACCACATTGATAGCAGCGGGAGATCTCCTGGCCGCTCTCCTGTTCCACGGCCTTGATAAAATCCTTATCTATAAAACCAATGTCCAAAATCTCCATCGCCTGAACTTGTTAATAAAAGTACAAATTTTTTACCACGAGCCCTTGGGCCACGTCAAGCCAAAAGAGAGATTTTGATAAAAGGGCTTGACGTAACTAATAGAGTATGATAGGGAAAAAGGAAATTTGAACATAAATTCACAATTTAAAGAGCCTTTTTAAGGAGGGAGAGATGGATATTATTGTATGCTTAAAGCAGGTACCAGATACTGAGGCGGAGATCAGGCCGACCCCTGACAATACTGAGATCAACTATGAGGGGATAAAGTTTGTGATAAATGTCTATGACGAGTATGCGGTGGAGGAGGCACTTCGTATAAGAGAAAAAGTGGGGGAAGGGACGGTCACCATTGTTACCTTGGGTCCGGAGCGGGCGGTGGAGTCCATAAGGACGGCTCTAGCCATGGGAGCGGATAAGGCGGTTCACCTCGATGATGCCGCCTTTCTCGGCGGGGATGCCAATGCTACCGCCAGGGCTCTAGCCAAGGCCATCGAAGCCATGAGCTATGACATCATCTTCTGTGGAAAGCAGGCCATTGACGATGACCTTGCCCAGGTGGGAAACATCCTGGGGGAGTTTCTGAATCTGCCTTCCGTCACCGGGATAGTCAAGTTTGATCTCTCCGAGGACAAGAAAAAGGCCACAGTACAACGTCAGATAGAGGGTGGAATAGAGGTGTTGGAGGTGCCTCTGCCGGCGGTGTTTACCGCCACCAAGGGGTTGAACGAACCTCGTTATCCATCTTTGCCGGGGATCATGAAGGCAAAGAAAAAGGAGCTCAAGCCGGTCAAGTTGGGGGATTTGGGCCTCAATGAAGGAGAAGTGGGAAAGAAGGGATCTTTGACTCAGGTGCTAAAATATTCCTTGCCTCCTGTTAGAGGAGCCGGCAAGATCGTGCAAGGAGATACTCCTGAGGAGAAGGCGGCAAATTTGGCTAAACTCCTCAGAGAAGAGGCAAAGGTGATTTAAAAACAAAAAAAGGGGGAGAGATAAGATGGCAGGAATTTGGGTGTATGCAGAGCACAGGGATGGCAACATAAGGAAGGTGACCTTTGAGATATTGGGTGAAGCCAAAAAGCTGGCCGAAAAGAAAGGGGAGGAGCTTTGCGCTGTGCTTATCGGGGCAGAAGTAGAGGGGATGGCCTCCAAATTGGGGGCCTATGGTGCACAAAAGGTATATTGTGTGGAGGCAGATTGCCTCTTAGGTTATACCACCGGTGGCTTTACCAAGGCCCTCTGCGACCTAGTGCAGCAGCACAAACCCTCCATCCTCCTATTCGGGGCTACTACCAACGGCAAAGACCTCTCCGCCCGGGTAGCTGGAAGACTTGGAGTAGGGTTGGCCACTGACTGTACGGGGATAGCTTTGGACGATGCAGGAAGTCTCCAGGTGCGCAGGCCGATGTTTGCGGGGAAGGTCTACGCGGAGGTAGCCTTCTCCGAGGCGACCCCACAGATGGCCTCTATAAGGCCCAATGTACTGGCAGCCATGACGCCTGATGAGACACGCAAGCCTGAGGTGATAAAGGTCACCCCTGATGTGAAACCAGAGGATATACGGATTGAGGTAACCGACGTCATCAGGACCGGTGGGGAAAAACCTGACCTCACGGAGGCAGAGATCATCGTCTCCGGTGGGCGCGGGATGAAGGGACCGGAGAACTTCCAGATCTTGGAGGAGTTGGCAGATGTGTTAGGAGGGGTAGTAGGAGCTTCGCGGGCAGCAGTTGATGCCGGCTGGCGACCCCAATCGGATCAGGTGGGCCAAAGCGGCAAGGTGGTCACTCCTAACCTCTATATCGCCTGCGGCATCTCCGGTGCTATACAACACCTTGCGGGAATGGGGACCTCCAAGGTGATCGTGGCCATCAACAAAGACCCTGAAGCCCCCATCTTCAAGAAGGCCGACTACGGGGTGGTGGACGATCTCTTCAAGGTGGTCCCTTCCCTTGCCGAGGAGTGTAAAAAACTAAAATCGGAATAAACCTGATCAAAGATAGGAAAAAAGTTTCCTGAACGTCCATACAGGAGGAGCCTATGCTTCCCACAAGGG
>QMLM01000186.1 GCA_003646745.1 Deltaproteobacteria bacterium
AGTGTCCTTGTACTGTCTGCAGGCCCTCCCTTCGTGAGGACCCATATGAGATCGAAGATTCCCGCTGCGTGAATGACCCTGAAGATCAAGGCCACCCTTACAAAGGGAAGAAGCAAGGGGAAGGTGAGATGGAAGAACCTCCTAAGGGGGCCCGCTCCGTCTATGGAGATGGACTCTTTTAGCTCCTGGGGAATAGTCTGAAGCCCTGCAAGCAGAATGATCACCACAAAAGGGGTAGTCTTCCAGATATCGGCAAATATAGCAGCAGACATCGCTCCAGAAGGGCTTGAGAGCCAGTCAAGGGGCCGCTCTGCAAAGCCTCCTCTTACAAGCAGATCGTTTATCACACCAAAGGGATTGTTAAACATCCACTGCCACGACATGGCCATCACAGCCGTCGGTAATGCCCATGGTATGAGGACGGCGAGTCTCACAAAAGACCTCCCTCTAAATTGGGCATTTACAAGCAGAGCGATCAATAACCCGAGGACAAACTCCAGGGGGACAGATATGGAGGTAAAGAGGATGGTGTTTTTCAAGGTCCTTTTGAGGTCATAATCAAGGGTAAGCCTCTTCAGGTAGTTTTCCTTCTTCCCTCTGAGGGTGCCCTCAATGGAGCGGGCCATAACTTTGAGGGCTTCTTCAGGAGATTCCACCCCGGCAAGGACAGCGCTTACATGCTTTTGAAGGGTATCGCTTATTCTGGGGTAGTCTGGATGAGGAGGCCTCGTCCTTGCCTTCATGACGATATCGTAAAGATCCCTGTAATGGGGACTTACCTTTAGTATCTCAGGGTCGAGGAAGAGGGCCTTTCTTGAGGGAACAGCACCTCTTCTGAAGTGCAGGATCTTTTGGGCCTCAGCGGATGTGGCAAACTCTATGAACTTCCAAGCCTTCTCGGGATCCTTCACCCCTCGGGCTATCCCAAGACCCCATCCACCGAGCGTCCCCACAGATTCATAACCCTCTTTGTGGATAAAGGGGACGATACCTACTTTCCCCCGCAGAGGAGAGTCCTCTCTGTTGAGGATCGTCCAAGCATAAGGCCAGTTTCTCATAAAGATGGCCTTGCCCTGAGAGAAGGCAGAAAGGGAATGTTGTTCCTGGAAGGAGAGCACCGCCTTGGGGGCCCATTTCCGCTCGATCAATTTCCTCATGAACTTCAAGGCCTCAAGGCCCTGGGGGGAGTCAAGGGCCACCTTTCCATTAGGGTCTATTACCTCTCCCCCAGCCCCCCAGAGGTATTCAAGGAAGTCGCACACCAGACCTTCATACTGCATCCCCTGAAAGACGATACAATACCTCTCGGGTGGGTTCGAATATCGTTCACAGATCCGCTCAAACTCCCCCCAGGTCCTCGGTGGTTTAGAAATTAGGTCCTTTCGGTAGTAAAGCATACCCACATCGCCCCGTACAGGGATCCTGTAAATCGAGCCTTTATAACGGCCTGCCTCGACGGCACCCGGTAAGAACTCCTCTTGTTTTTTGAGTGTAAACCACCTATCTAGGGGCATAAGCCACCCTGCGTCTGCGAACTTGGCGGTCCAAGTGACATCCATATAAACGAGCTCAATAGGGTCGCCACTGAGGAAGGAACGGATGTACATGTTTTGTCTCTCATCGGTGGACCAGGGGCCTGAGATGTACTTAACCTGGATATCGGGGTGACGCTTGTGGAACCTCTTTATGACCTGAGCCCACGCTCCGCCTACATCCTCAGGGCCTATCATCCTTAGGACTTCAGCCTTTACGGGCGCCCTTAGAAAGACCACAGCGAGAAAGGCTACAATGATAGCGCCTAAATTCTTCCGGTAGAGAATTTTCACCGTTCTCTCTTTTCAGGTACTTGTCGGATTTTAGCAGAAAAGGAGGGCCCAATGGAACCCCAAAAAGCCAGGAAGGTATGACATGCATTAACGCAAGGAAGCTCTCCCAACAAGTGGGAAAAATTCTTGCCAAGGGATAAAAGAAAGGTAAAAATGGAAAGGGGTTAGCGGAAAAAATGAGGAGGTTTAGGGCTTATGGATAAAGAACTGACGAGAGAGATAAGGACCTACGCTGAGAGTCTGGGGGCGGATGTGATGGGGGTGGCGTCGGTAGAGAAGGTCGAAATGATCATCCCCCACGACCTCCAGAAGCCCACCAAAGTCCTGCCTGGGGCAAAAACGGTGGTGGTCTTTGGGGTGGGAATGCTCTATGGGGCCCTGGAAGGTGAAGAGGTAGATCTGATGCGTTACATGGCCATGGAAACCAACTTAAAGATAGACCGGATGGGCTTTGATCTCGCCAAGTTCATAGAGGCACGGGGATACTTAGCCATTAACATCACCTCTGGCCTCCCCGTAGATTTCGCCAAGAGGGAGAAGGGTATGTGGGGGTATATCTCCCACCGGCACCTGGCCGTAGAGGCGGGGCTGGGTGAGATTGGCCTCAACAACTCTTTTCTCCATGAGAGGTTCGGTCCACGGATCTATCTGGGCAGCGTGATCACCACCGCCCCCTTGGAGTTCGCCACAGAGAAAAAGGAAGGAATTTGTCTGGGTGAGGACTGCTTCCTTTGCGTTGAGGCCTGTCCAGCTAAGTCATTAAGAGGAGATGGAACCAATGATGTGGCCAAGTGCCGCAGGTTTGCCCAACCCTATGGGTTGGCCCGCCTACTAAGATTTGTTAGGGATCTGTCGTCCGAAGGGGACCTTGAAAAAAGGAAGGGGATGCTCTATAGCCTGGATAGTTTCTACCTCTGGCAGTCTTTGGTCACCCGCTTGGGTGTTTTCGGAGGATGCTTTGAGTGTATAAAGGTATGCCCTGTCGGGGCAAAGGAGGATGTAAGGGCTTGAGGGATTCTCCCCTTGCCCTTGATTTTTCACCTGATCTCTGTTATGGAAGTAATTCAAAATCATAAAGAATCTAAAAAGGGGAACAGATATGGAGGAGAAAGGCAAACCCATAGAGAAGATGACAGTGAAGGAACTCCGGGTGGTGGCCAAGGAGTTAGGGGCCGAAGGGGTCAGCGGGATGAAAAAGGACGAACTGCTGGCCTTTATCAGGAAGGCCAAAGGGCTACCGGAGGAGCGGCCCAAAAAGGTGGTCAGAAAAAAGACAAAGAGGGTATGGAGTGTCAAGGAGCTGAAAGAAAAGATCAAATCCATCAAAGCTAAAAGGGCGGAGGCCTTGCAAAAGGGTGACAGAAGGATGGCCACTATATATAAACGCCAGATCAATCGGTTGAAGAAGAGGACTAGAAAGGCCGCCCAGCTCGCCTTGGAGTCTCAAGGATGAAGAGAATAGCTCCTTCCATCCTTTCGGCTGATCTAGCCCACTTAGCCCGAGAGGTCCAAGAGGTGACAGAGGCAGGGGCCGATTTGATCCATGTCGATGTAATGGATGGCCATTTTGTCCCTAATATTACCATTGGTCCTGTGGTGGTAAGGGCCCTCAAAGGGGTGACAAAGGTACCTCTAGATGTGCACCTTATGATCGAAAACCCTGACCTTTACCTCGACCCCTTTATCGAGGCGGGGGCCGACATCATTACCGTCCATATAGAGACCTGCGTCCATCTTCACAGAACGGTTCAATACATCAAAGAAAAGGGAATTAAGGCAGGGGTAGCCCTTAACCCCGCTACTCCCCTCACCAGCCTCGAGTATATTTTGCCGGATCTGGATTTGGTCTTGATCATGACGGTAAACCCAGGGTTTGCAGGGCAAAAGTTTATTCCCTCCACCCTTGCTAAGATAAAGAGTTTGAAAGAGATCATAGCAGGGCAGGGGTTGGGTGTGGAGATTGAGGTGGATGGAGGGGTCAAGGTGGAGAACATCGGAGAGATCTCGCGCTGCGGGGCCGATATCTTTGTGGCAGGTTCGGGGATCTTCGACACCTCTGATAGAAGAGAGACTATAAGGAGGATGAAAGAAGAAGTTCGGGCGAAAAAACCACCTGCAGCAGGGGGCGCTTGACAAAAAGAAATATATC
>QMLM01000187.1 GCA_003646745.1 Deltaproteobacteria bacterium
CAACTCCATAGTGGTCATCAGAGAGGCCAAAAAGAAGGGGACTGCAGCTACAGAAGGCTAAAAGGAGATGGCTACCTGCGAGGTATATAACTTCACAAAGGAAAAAGTAGGGGAGCTTGAGTTAAAGGATCATATCTTCATGGCCCCCATTAAACACCACCTATTCTATGAGGTGGTCAAGTGGCAATTGGCCAAGAGGCGTCAAGGTAGCGCCTCTACTAAAGGTCGCTCAGCGGTGAGAGGGGGCGGCCGTAAGCCCTGGAGGCAGAAGGGAACGGGAAGGGCGCGGGCTGGAACCATCAGGTCTCCCCTGTGGCGAGGAGGCGGCGTCGTCTTCGGCCCTCAACCCAGGGACTATAGCTATCCCCTTCCCAAAAAAGTCCGCCGGGCTGCCCTGCGCTCGGCCTTAAGCCTCCGCTATCAGGAGGGGAAACTCCTCCTGTTGGAAGACCTCCTCTTGCCCGAGATAAAGACCAAGGCCTTTATAAAAGTAATGGAGGATTTGGGGGTCAAAAACGCCTTAATCGTGACGGATGGAGAAAATCTCAATCTGGAGAGATCGGCCAGGAACGTCCCCTGGGTCAAGGTCTTAAGATGGGAAGGGCTCAATGTGTTTGACATTCTCAAGTACGAGCATCTGATCATCTTAAAACCAGCCCTTGAAAAGATCGAGGAGAGGCTGGAGGGATGAAGGACATCTACCAAGTAATTAAAAGGCCTCTGATTACCGAGAAGGCAAACATCCTCAAAGATGAGGAGAATAAGGTTTCCTTTATCGTAGCCAGAGAGGCCAACAAAGTGGAGATAAAGGAGGCGGTAGAGCGCCTTTTTAAGGTAAAGGTCCTAAAGGTAAATTGCTCCAATATGAAGGGCAAACCCAGAAGGATTGGGCGTAACATCGGCAAGCGTCCCGCTTGGAAAAAAGCGGTGGTCACCTTGAAACCTGGGGACCGCATAGACCTCTTCGAGGGGACTTAAGGAGAAATGACCCATGGGCATTAAAAAGTACCAACCTACATCCCCGGGCAGAAGGTTTCAGATGGTTTCCTCCTTTGAAGAGATTACCCGTGCTGAGCCAGAACGCAGCCTCCTTCGTCCCTTGAAAAAAAGCGGTGGGAGAAACTGCTACGGGAGGATGACCATCAGGCACAGAGGTGGTGGGCACAAGCGGATGTACCGGCTGATCGATTTTGTAAGAAGGGACAAGACCGGTGTACCCGCCAAGGTAGCAAGCATCGAGTACGACCCGAACCGTTCCGCTAGGATTGCCTTGCTGCATTATGCCGATGGGGAAAAGAGATATATCCTGGCCCCACTGGAGCTGAAGGTAGGCGATGAGGTTGAAGCGGGAGAAGATGTGGAGATCAAGCCTGGAAATGCCCTTCCCCTAAAAAATATACCTTTGGGTACCCTCATCCATAATGTAGAGCTGAAGATAGGAAAGGGAGGACAGTTGATCAGGAGCGCAGGCGGATACGGGCAAATCATGGCGAAAGAGGGAAAGTATGCTCATATAAGGCTCCCCTCGGGGGAGGTAAGACTTGTGCACCAAGAATGCTACGCCACCATCGGACAGGTGAGCAACATCGATCACGAAAACATCTCTTTAGGAAAGGCGGGCAGGGCCCGGTGGCTAGGTAGACGCCCCCATACAAGAGGCGTAGCCATGAACCCTGTGGATCACCCCATGGGAGGCGGAGAGGGGAAGAGCTCTGGGGGAAGGCACCCCGTAAGTCCATGGGGGGTCCCCACCAAGGGGTATAAGACCAGAAGAAACAAGGCCACCGACAAATACATCATTAAAAGGAGAAAATAGGCCATAAATTAGGAGGATCTGTGGCACGATCTCTAAAGAAGGGACCATATATTGAGCCCAGTCTTTTGAGAAAGGTCAAAAAGGCCAAAGAGGGCAAGAGCGACAGGGTGATCAAGACTTGGTCACGTAGATCCACCATCACCCCTGAACTGGTGGGTTTGACTGTTGCGGTCCATAATGGGAAAAAATTTATCCCCGTCTTCATCACCGAGGAGATGGTGGGCTACAAACTGGGCGAGTTTGCCCCTACCCGAACCTTCTATGGCCATGCTGGTGATAAGAAAACCAGAATTAGGGGTAAGAAATAGAGGGCGAAGGAAAGATGGAGGTCATGGCAAGAGCAAGATTCGTAAGGGTTTCTCCCCGAAAGGCCAGGTTGGTGGCAGATCTGATCAGGGGCAAGGGGGTGGAAGAAGCCTTGAACATATTGGCCTTCACCAATAAGGCCTTCGCAAAGAAACTTACCAAATTGATAAACTCTGCTGTGGCCAATGCCCAGCATAATACCAAGATGGACGTGGATAAACTCTGGATCAAAAGGATCTTTGTAGACGGTGGCCCTACCCTTAAGAGATATATCCCCAGGGCTATGGGCAGGGCCACCATGATCAGAAAAAGGACCAGTCACATAACGGTGGTCTTGGATGAAAAGTAGAAAAAGGAGGTGATGGCTTGGGGCAAAAGGTTCATCCCATCGGATTTAGACTGGGGATCATCAAGAGTTGGAATTCTAAGTGGTTTGCAGAAAAGGACTATGCCGCCTTATTACATGAAGACCTAACCATCAGGAACTACATTAAGACCAAGCTCTATCACGCAGGGGTCTCCAAAGTAGAAATAGAGAGGGTAGCCAATAAGGCGAGCAAGGCAAAGGTGAACATTTATACGGCTAGACCCGGAATCATCATTGGCAAAAAGGGAGCGGAAGTGGAGAACCTAAAGAATGAGCTCCAGGCCTTGACGAAAAAGGAGATCATCATCAATATCAAGGAGATCAGAAAGGCCGAGTTAGATGCCCAACTGGTGGCAGAAAACGTGGCCTTTCAGTTGGAAAGAAGGGTGGCCTTTAGGAGGGCGATGAAACGCAGCGTCACATCTGCCTTAAAGTTGGGGGCAGACGGAATAAAGATTGCCTGTGCGGGCAGATTGGGGGGAGCGGAGATGGCCCGGCGGGAATGGTATAGAGAAGGGAGGGTACCCCTGCACACCATCCGCGCGGATATCGACTACGGTTTCGCCGAGGCCAAGACCACCTATGGGGTGATAGGGGTGAAAGTCTGGATATTTAAGGGGGAGGTACTATCACCTCGAGAAACCACTACATCTTAATGGTGAGAGAAGATGCTAGCACCCAAAAAGACCAAATATCGTAAGCAACAAAAGGGAAGAATGAAAGGAAGGGCATGGGCGGGAGTCGAGCTCAACTTCGGAGATTTCGGTCTGCAGGCTTTAGAAGGTGGATGGATAACCAGCCGTCAGATCGAGGCAGCCCGTATTGCCATGACCCGTTTCATAAAGAGGACGGGGAGGATCTGGATCCGTATCTTCCCTGATAAACCCATCACCAAAAAACCGGCAGAGACCAGAATGGGAAAGGGGAAGGGAAACGTAGAGGGATGGGTTGCTGTGGTAAAACCAGGCCACATACTGTATGAGATGGAGGGTGTAGCTGAAGAGAGGGCAAAAGAGGCCTTTAGGCTCGCCTCACATAAGCTTCCCATCGCCACCAGATTTGTGGCCCGGGAGGAAGTGTGATGAAGGCGAGGGAACTGCGGGAGTTAAGCATCGACGAATTGATGCAAAAGGAAAAGGATCTAAAGGAGGAGCTCTTCAACCTCAGGTTCCAGCACTCCCTGGGGCAATTGACCAACACTGCCAGGATATCCCAGGTGAAGCGGGAGATCGCCAGGATAAAGACGATCCTGAGGGAGAGGGAACTTGAAAGGAGCGGTCGCGATGGCAGAAAGAGGGCGTAGGAAGATGGAAGTGGGGGTTGTGGTCAGTGACAAGATGGACAAGACCGTGGTGGTGCGGGTGGAGAGGTTCGTTCAGCACCCGAGGTATGGCAAGGTGATGAGGCGTTACACGAAGTTTTACGCCCACGATGAGAGAAACGAATGTAAGGTGGGAGACAAGGTCCTGATAATAGAG
>QMLM01000188.1 GCA_003646745.1 Deltaproteobacteria bacterium
GTCAATGAGTCTGGAGACCTGAGAAAGGGTATCCTCAGGGAGCCTCTGGTAGATGAGTTCTTCACCGATGGTAAACTGGGTATTGTTTTTCCTTAACATGGCATAGACCCCTTTGTAGTTTTTTGCCCCATTTTATCATAAAATGGGGTGGTTTATAAGGAGTTTTGTAAAGTCAGACGGCGGGGAATTGGTCTGGAGGGTTCAGAGGTGGCAGACACCTGGAACTTCTTCAGACCCCACTTTGGAGATGGGATGAAGGGTAAGACCCCCTCAGAGGTCCTCAGAGAGAGGTCAGCAGGACTGATCAGCAGCCATATCCTCCGGTACCCAGTGGTGCTTCTGGAAGCCCTGCTGAGGAAGGTCAACCCAAAACTGCTCACCTTCCCCTTCCACCTGAAAACTGGTACCTATGTCTTTACCCCTTACCTGATTAGTAAAAAAGGGATCCCTTTGAGAAGGGATGGTGGTTTTGTTGTTGTTGCCTACGCTTGTTTGTGCTATTAATAAGACATATCCATTTACGAGAAAAAGGAGAGGGTGTGGGTGAAAGGGTTTGAGCTTTCCCTCATGGATAGGCCGGAGGTTTCCAGTTTTATTTTCTATCCACGCAGAGATCCTCCCCCTACAAAGAATACATCGCTTTGTTCAATTGAGGTAGAAGAAGGAGTCTTCATTGTCTGTCGCTTCTACCCAGCTGCAAAGGAGGCCCCCACTATTCTCTACTTTCACGGGAATGGAGAGACTGCGGGAGACTATGATCTCATCTCCTCCCTCTACAGCTCTCGTGGTATCAACCTCTTTGTGGCCGATTATCGTGGTTATGGTCTGAGCACAGGGGAACCCTCTATGAGTCATATATTAGGCGATGCTCATCCCATTTTTCAGGAGTTCAAAAAGGTTTTACAAAAAGGAGGTTACCTCGAAGCGATTTTCGTTATGGGCCGCTCTTTAGGGAGCGTCCCGGCCATAGAAGTAGCCTTCCACTACCAGGATGAACTAAAGGGGCTTATTGTGGAAAGTGGGTTTAGTGATGCCTTTCGTCTCCTCAGTTATATAGGACTGCCTCTGGAGGGGTTGCCAACCGAACAAGGAAGGTTCCCCAACGGAGATAAGATGTGCTCCATCCATCTCCCAACTTTGCTCATCCACGCTGCTGAAGATCGTCTCATCCCCTTGCGAGAGGCTGAAGAGCTGTTCCGATTGTGTGCCGCAGAGCAGAAAGACTTGGTGGTAATCCCACGGGCGGATCACAATAACCTAATGATGGTGGCAAGGGAACGTTACTTTCAAGCTATAGAAGAGTTTATCAGGCGTCATCTATGAAGCTGAAGTATTCCGATTGCGGCAAATCGCAGTAGTCTTATATCTTTAGACCCACCTCAAATCCCTCCCTGATGGCGTCCAGTGCCTCGCGGGGTTCAATACAGTCGCCGATTTCATATACCCCTTTGCGTCCCCGCAGGGCCTCGGCCAACTCCCGCACAGGGCGCAGCCCCATGGCGATGATTACTGTTTCAGCGGGGAAGCGCCTCTCTTTTGCCCCCTCTTGGGGGGGATAAGCGCGGGCGACAACGGTGGTTTTACCTGAGGGGTCGGTTTCAAAGCGGACTACCTCCCACCCGGTGTATACCTCCACACCTAACTTTTCCAGCCTCTTGAGGATCATGGACCGCGCCAATAGATCTAGTTTTCCCCCCACCTCAGGGCGTCTCTTGACCACGGTGCTTTGTATCCCTTTGAGGGCGAGATATTCGGCCGTCTCCAAACCAGTAGTTCCTGCCCCTACGATGAAGGCCATCTTTGTCTTTACTTCTTTCTTTCCGGCAAGCAACTCATAAGCGGTCATCCATTGGGTTTCCTCTAGACCTGGGAAGGGGGGGATAATTGGGACTGCACCAGTGGCCAGGACCACTATCTCTGGGTCTTCCCCCTTTATGAACTCGGGGGTCACGGGGATATTGAGATATACCTCCACTCCAGCTCGTTCCATCTGGGTCTTCATGGCGTGGATGCAGTCAGCAAACTCCTCCTTATGGGGTACTTGGGCGGCAAGAAGGAATTGTCCTCCCAAACTAGATTCCTTTTCATAGAGTTTTACACGATGTCCTCGTTGGGCGGCGACGATGGCCACCTCCATTCCCCCTGGTCCGCCGCCCACTACCATTACCCGCCGAGGGATAGTGGCAGGGGAAAGGTGGATACCACCTTCTCTACCCACCATGGGGTTGAACATACAGGAGGTCCCCTGCCCCTTTCGTAGCTCTGCCAGGCACCCTTGGTGGCAGGCTGCACAGAGCATGATCTCCTCATCTCTGCCTTCGCGTGCCTTAAGGGGGAAATCTGGGTCCGCCAGCAGCGGCCGGCCCAAGCCGATGAAGTCTGCCTGCTCCTGTTCAAGGGCATCCCGTGCTAATTTTGGAGTGCGGATTCGCCCAGCGACCCCAACGGGTATGGATACTTCTGCCTTTATGCGAGCGGCCATGGGGAGGAGGTTGGCCTTGGGCGTGCCCATGGGATAGAGACAATAGGGGACGGACTCACACATAGTGCCGGAGGTAACACTAAGGGCATCTACCCCTATCTCCTCCAAGACCTGGGCCAGGTGGATGGCGTCCTCTAGGTTCAAACCACCCTCTACATAATCGTTGGCGTTCATGCGTACTATCAAAGGAAATCCCTTCCCCACTTGCTGGCGCACTGCAACAATAACTTCTCGGCCGAAGCGCAACCGATTCTTGAAGCTTCCCCCATATTCATCTTTTCTATGGTTGCTGTGGGGGGAGAGGAACTGATGGATAAGGTAGCCATGGCTAAAAGGTATCTCAATAGCGTCAAATCCGACCTCTTTAGCCCGACGTGCGGCCTCAGCGAAGAGTTTGACATAAGACCGGATCTCCTCCTTGGACAGAGGACGGGGGGTAACGCCATTGGCAGGGCAGGGGACATCAGAGGCGGAGACCCTTTCTCCTTCCGGGACAAGGTTCGGATTGATCGCCCTTCCTGCGTGATTTATGTGGGCCATGATCCTTCCGCCTTCCTCGTGGACGGCCTCCACCAGATCTTGGAGGCCCTTCTTTAACCCATCATCATGGATACCCAATTGGGTGGGGATCTCCTTTCCATTGGGGGAGATGTACATCGGTTCTGTGACGATGAGCCCAACCCCTCCTTGAACCCGCCTTACGTAAAAAGAGATATGACGTTTGGTCACCTCACCCCCCTTTGTCCCATATCCCAGTTTGATGGTAGGCATAATGAGGCGGTTGGGAAGTCTCATTTCCCCTATCTTAAGGGTCTGGAAGAGCCTGTCATTCATTTTGTCCTCCTTGATGTCTTAATGACCTCTATTTTGAGGCCTTAAAGATCCCCGAGTGGCCCACGGCCACCTCAATCGATTGCAGATTTTTTTATCGCAGAGACCGTCTCTTCATGACCAAGCTTGCTCTCATGCACAGTGAGCATCATTTTGGGCATTAATGCCCATACGACCATGCCCATCAAAATTGCGCCGATAATTAACCCTCCTATAAATATACCTATTTTTCCCCCCATAGTTATTTCTCCTTTTTATGGACTTAAAGAAAAGATCCCTCCATAATTATTATTTAGCTTCTGAGGCCACCTTCTCCAAAAGAGACTTCAATTGGTCTTTGGGGACCACTCCGATCACTTCTTCTACCACCTCTCCCCCCTTGAAGAGGATGAGAGTGGGGATAGCACGGATGCCATACAGGGAGGGTGTCTTAGGATTTTCATCTACGTTCATCTTGGCGACCTTTACTCTTCCATCGAACTCTTGGGCCAACTCCTCCAGCATAGGAGCCACCATCAGGCAAGGACCACACCAAGGCGCCCAAAAGTCTACCAGGACAGGGGAGTTCGCCTTAAGGACCTCTTGTTCGAATTCAGCGTCTCCCACATGA
>QMLM01000189.1 GCA_003646745.1 Deltaproteobacteria bacterium
CCATGTGTTGCTTTTCCCTGTTGTGAGAATGGAATCTTTGCTCAAATACCTCAATACCATCAAAGCCCTCTTCATTGTAGGGCCCACTACTGGTAAATATGTCTATGCCAAGTGCCAACTTTTTTATAAAATCTTTCCAATCGCCAAAACACCCTTGAACCCCTTTCCTTACCGTGATATTTTTCACCGTAAAATAAACTGTCAGACCGGTCTCGCCACGTTGTGAATGAAGACATGTCCTCTGAAGTGGCCTCTGGAAATGCCGGATAAAGCAGAACAGAGAGTTTTTTATGGTTTTGAATTATTTTCAAAGAAAGAAAGAGAGAAGCAAATATATTTATATACTTCTCATTGGTGATGTGGAGAAGCTGGTAAATATCGGGGAAGTAGAGAAAAATCTAAAGAAAGAATTTGGATTCCCCACCAAGATCCTAAATAGCGAAATAAACCCGGAAGACTCTTATGATCCAATGCGCAATCAATATCATTCCACCAAGATATTAAAGGAGATGCTAGACAATCTGCCTTCCGATGCCCTGAGGATGATCGGTATTATCCCCCTTGACCTCTTTATACCTATCTTGACCTTCGTCTTTGGTGAGGCCCAACTGGGTGGGAAAGTGGGGATAGTTTCTTTAGCTAGATTGCGGCAGGAATTTTATGGCTTGCCCCCCAACCAATCCCTCCTGCAAAGGAGACTGATAAAGGAAATAAATCATGAATTAGGCCATACCTTCGGCCTCGTCCACTGCTCTGTCCGAGAATGTGTGATGTCCGTGGCTAACAGCATCGCCGATGTGGATTCCAAAGGGGTCTCCTTCTGTAATAGTTGTAGAGAATTGTTGAATCGCAACCGAAAAGAACTTTTCAATGCGATTTAAAAGATGCCGTTGATATCATTAACTATGTATTTAATTTTTCAGCACAAAATCATCATAAAAAACAGTAAGTTATGAAATAGCGTAAGTTTTTGTAAAAAAATTCAACAAAAAGAATCGAAAGACGTATCCGCAGTATTAGCGTCTTTTTTTTAAAATTAGCTTATAAATTCGGCTACTTAGCTCTTTGCCAAGTGGCCATTCTCTTATGGCATAGAAAATGCTTCTCCTTCTATGGGAGAAAGAAGAACAGGGGGACAAGATGGAGACGCGATGTCCATTTTTAAAAGAGGAAAGGATGGCTTTTTGTAAGGCCTTTCCCATCAAGAAGATGCTCCCCCTTGATAGGCTTTACCTCAAGGACAGCCTCTGTTTGAGGGGGGATTATACCCAGTGCCCCACCTACCGCGAAAAGAAAGGAGATATGGTATCCGGAAAGAGGGTATGTCCCTTTTTGGAGGTAGAGTCGGTGATATATTGTGAGGTCTACCCAATAAAGAAGATGATTCCAGCCAGCTGTTATAAGCTGGAGTGTCCATGTACTACTGAGGCCTATATCGATTGTCCTGCTTACCAAAAGATCGCCCAAGGAGACATCCCCCCTGCGGCTGAGGCGGTCAGGGTCCGAGGCTTCCTCCTGGATGACACCGTCTATTATCACAAGGGTCATATTTGGCTGCAGCGGGTGGATGGAAAGTTAAGGCTGGGATTAGACGACTTTGGCCAGTGGTTACTAGGAGAAATCAAAGAGGTTGTCCTCCCCAACAGAGGGGGAAAGATAATCTCTGGCCGTCCCCTTTTGAAATTTAGGTGTGCTCAGGGCACAGCCGAGATATCCTCACCTTTGAATGGCATTGTAGTTGGGATAAATGAAGGCTTGCGCGAGGACAGCTCCCTGATCAACATCGACCCTTATGGCCAGGGATGGTTATTGGAGGTGCGGCCAGCAAAAGGAGAGTTAGCTAGGCTGAATCAAGAGGAATTTCTTTACGGCAGCAACGCCCGCAGTTGGTTGGAGAAGGAAGTAGATAGGCTCCACTATATCTTACAGACGGAAATCGGGGTTACCATGGGCGATGGTGGAAATCTATCAAGGAATCTGCAGGAGGTTATGGCGCCTAGACAGTGGGGCTTGTTGATAAAGACCTTTTTAGAAAGAAAGGAGGGATAAATCATGTTAGGAACTATTGCCACCATATTTATGGTCAGTGTAGGAGTGGTGTTTGGATTGGTCATCCTGGCCTATGCCGTCTACATCACCTTCTTCCCCCTGGCGAGGACCATCGGGGGAGGGCTGCAGGTGCTAAAAGAGTATGGTGAGCAGAGGGCAGGCGCTACTGAGAAGGATTATACTCTAGTCCCTGATGCCCAGTTGGGTCTCACCATGGCGGATGGCGGGGACCAGATCGAAAAGAAAAAGTCCTCTGACGAGAAATAGCCTTTGTGCGAGCTAACTGACAGGATGAGCAATTATAAGAAAATCAAGGAGGTGGTAGGATGGAAGGATTCACCTACGTGGATCTATTCGCAACAAAAGGTGTTGAATACCTATTAGTGATCGGTTTTCTTCTGGTGCTTATTCCCTTTTGGAGACTTTTAAGAGCACCTGCAAGGGCTGGCTTTGAGGCAGTGAGAAGGGCCATACCTTCTCTTACCCAATGGTTTCAACTTCCAGAGGGGCTATATTACCACCAGGGACACAGTTGGGTAATGCCTCAGGGTGCAGACCTGGTGAAGGTCGGGGTGGACGATTTTGCCCAAAAACTTGTGGGAAGACCAAACAAAATAGATCTTCCGCAGGTAGGTTCACGGATTGAGCAGGGAGAGGTAGGGTGGAAACTCGGGGTCGACTCGAAGACTATTGATATGCTTTCCCCCGTTACAGGAGAGATTGTGGCTGTGAACAAAGATGTCCTGAAAAACCCTGATCTCATAAATCAGGATCCATATGGAAAAGGATGGCTTGCAATGGTCAAGCCCCATAACATTTACGCAAACGTAAAAAATCTCTTAACAGGAAGGCTGGCAACGGCATGGATGGAGGCAACAGCAGATACACTTCGACAAAGGATGGGGGGAGAGCTCGGTGTCGTGTATCAGGATGGTGGTCTTCCTGTAGCGGGTATTGCTAGGGTCCTCTCCCCTGAGGAATGGGACAAGCTGGCTGGGGAATTTCTCCTGACCAAAGAATAACACAAATATTAGTTAGAAAAAAATTAATTTAATTGTTGAGGGCAAACTTTCAGAAAAAAGAGGTTTGCCTCCAAATTTTTATCCATTTGTTAATAAATTCACAGAGTTTAAAACAATATGGTGCTATAACTTATGAAAATTATTTAAAAAATGAACGCAAAATTTGCTTTGATGCAAAAGTACTTGTTTTGGCCAGGAAAAGGGATAAAATTTGGGCCCAGGAGAGGGGCTGAAATAAGGAAAAGGAGTGGTAAAATTGGAAGGAGGAGAGCAAATGGACAGAAGGACTTTTCTCAGGTCGCTAGGAGCAGGAATGGCGGCAGTGGCCTCTGGGAGCCTGCTGGCACCTGGTAGGCTCAATGCCAAAGAGATTGCAGGGGAAAAGGAGTTTCTAGGCGTCCTCGTCGACACAACCAGGTGCATAGGATGTCGCTCGTGTGAATTGGCGTGTGCTGAGGTAAATAATCTGCTCATCCCTGATATAGAGGATAAATCTGTATTTGAGAAAGAACGACTCACATCAGAAACTCAGTGGACGGTGGTTAATCGTTATGAAACTGAAAAGGGGGAGGTCTTTGTAAAGAAGCAATGCATGCATTGTTGCCAGCCTGCCTGTGTTGCAGCATGTCTTGTAAAGGCGATGAAGAAAAGGGAGGAGGGACCTGTCACGTGGGATCCAAATTGTATGGGTTGTAAAATGTGCGCCTTCTCGTGCCCTTATGACATACCGATCCTTGAATACCATAGTGCTGCCCCTAAGATACAGAAATGCATCTTCTGTTGGGATAGGGTTAAAAAGGGAGGGATCCC
This sequence comes from Deltaproteobacteria bacterium, assembly GCA_003646745.1. Taxonomy (GTDB): domain Bacteria; phylum Desulfobacterota; class B13-G15; order B13-G15; family RBG-16-54-18; genus B11-G15. The sequence goes on from QMLM01000189.1 coordinate 3,882, forward strand.
CGCCTGCGTCGAGGCCTGTCCACAAG
>QMLM01000190.1 GCA_003646745.1 Deltaproteobacteria bacterium
ATGGGTGACCTCGCGGCAAAGATAGAGGTGAAGACCAAGGACGAGATCGGAGTGTTGGCCGAAGCCTTGCACAGGATGCAGATAAGCCTCAAGGCCGCCATAGAAAGGTTGAGAAGAAGATAAAATTTACCGTGAAGATACTTAACGCTAAAAGTGAACTTTTAAGCAATCTTAGCATTTATGTGTTTTCGGGTTTACTCCAGAGGGCAGAATCCTTGACCCCTCAAAAGGATATTTTCTTTATTGGGGACTAAGGGGGCTTTGATCCTCAGAGCTGCAGATTGAAGACCTGTCGGGGGACGTGAGGGGGTTATTTCATGGGCGCGTTGAGAGCAAATCCTCATGAGGTCTGCTCGAAAAAAATGAAGAGGATGGTATTTATCTCCTTTATAATCTTCATATCTTCTATGTTTCCCCTTAGAGGGCAGCCACAATTCCTACTGGCAGGGGAAATCTATAAGGTTGCTGTGTTGCCCGAATACCTGCCGATTGAAACATGGCAGAGATTCCACCCCTTAATAACTTACCTGGAGGATATCTCAGGTATCCGGTTTGAACTTATTATACCCCGTACCTTTAGGCACCACATTAAGCTGGTAAAAAAGGCGGAAGTGGACTTTTCCTATCAGAACCCCTATGTCTTCTTAGAAGTATGGAAATACAGTTTCCCTTTAACCCTTACCGAAAAAGGAAAAGGGGAAATTGAGTTCAGGGGGGTAATTATTACTAGGCAGGACAGCGGGATAAATAAGATAGAGGATCTGAAAGGGAAAAGGGTGAGCATTGTTTCCTCCTATAGTGCAGGAGGATTCATCGCCCAAAAAACCCTCTTGAGGGAAATGGGAATGGATGTATATACCAATCTATCCATCATTGAGACGAAAGACAATAGACAGGAAAATGTCATATTTGACGTAATCCTTAAGAAGGCCGACGCAGGTTTTGTAGCGGAGGAGACTTTGGAAAGAATAGAGAGCAAAGGTGCACTTTCTCCGGGAAAGATGAAAGAGTTAAAGGTAATCGCCTATACCGCGGGGATACCAAATTGGGTTTTTAGTGCAAACAAGAAATTGCCGATATATATCCATAAAAAAGTTCAAAAGATTTTATTAAATATCCCTCCCGGTCATCCTGTTTTGAAGGCTGCCAAAATAAGGCGTTTTATCACTATACCAGTCAATTATTTGGAGGAGTATCGGGCGAAGGTCCAAGAAGGAAACAATAGGTAAAGAAATGAGAGGAAAAGAAACAAAAAAGGTCTTAGTCGTGGACGACGAAGAGACCCTGACCTGGAGCATGACCAAAACTCTGGCCAAAGATAAAGACAAATATGAACTCATAATCGCCAACACGGGAAAAGAGGCTTTACAGGCCATGCAGGAGGATCACATCGATGTGGTGGTAACAGATGTAAGAATGCCGGATATCAACGGTTTGGAGCTGCTGACAAAGATAAGGGAGAAATATCCATGGACCAAGGTTATCATCATGACGGCCTATGGATCATCGGAGGTACAAAAAGAGGCTACCAAGAGGGGTTCTTATTATTATATCGAGAAGCCTTTTGAGATATCTGACATCAGGGCCCTTATCCTTAAGGCCTTGGAAGAGAAAAAGGGGGGGTTTGTAGGCCAAGTCCTCGATCTCCAACTAGTCGATATCATCCAGATGGGGTGTCTGGGCAGATTTACCATGTCTCTTGCCGTTTCCAGGGGCGATGAAGAGGGCCTAATTTACTTCAAAAACGGCGAGATAGTTCATGCAGAGATAGGAGATCTGGAGGGAGAAGAAGCGTTATACACCATGTTGGGCTGGAAGGAAGGGAGGTTTACATCTCAAATGGGGATCACAGCCCCAAAAGAGACCATTACCGATCGCTGGGAACACCTCTTATTAGAGGGGATGAGGCGAAGAGATGAAGTCGACGTCCCAGAAGGCAGGGATAGCTCTATCTTGTTGCAGGAGGTGGAAAGGGCCTTCGAAGATCTGGACAAAGAGATCGAGATGAAAGAGTCATTGGAAAAGGTGCTGAGGCTGTTGGCCAGCATTGAAGGCTATAAAAAAGGCATGTGGGTAGACGACAAGGGCAGGATATTGGCCATTGACGAGCGAGGCCTCGCCCCTACGGACACTGTGATCCCCTTACTAATGTACACCATGGCCACAAGGCTAGGTAAGGTCTTGGGCAACACCCTCCCTTTGCGGGTAAATCTCGGTTACAGAAACAACCAAACGATCATCATGGGGTACAATCACCTCTTTCTGATGGTCGTTCTGCGGGAGAGGACTACAGCAGATGAATTTTATTATGCAGCCAGAAACGTCTTGGAAAGGGGGTTATCCAAGCTTTAATCTCTTAAAAAGGAGGTCTTGAGACTATGATTTTACCAAAGGGAGAGGCTGTTTATGAAAATCTGAGGACCTCTTTTGTCGACCTCAACAGTTTTCTTCAATCCTTAAAAGAAGATGATTTCACCGGTTACGTACAACTCTCTTTCTGGGATTATGAAGGGGTCCTCTTTTTAGAGGCTGGGGAGATAGTTAACGCCATAGAGGAGGCCCAAGGGAGGATCCGGGGTGGGGAAGAAGCGGTAGAAAATATCATTCTCAAGTCCAGGCAAAAGGATGGCAGGATCAATGTCTATAGATTGACCCCTGAGATGGTGACTATTTTGGCCAGCACAACTATGGAGGAAGCGATATACAAAGACTTATCCACGGAATTCACAAGCCTAAATAAGTTGATCGAGAAATTAAGCAAGGAGAAACACTCTGGCTACATAGATATAACTTTGTCCGACAACAGAGGCAGGGGCATCATTTTCCTCCAGGAAGGGGAAATCGTGGAGGCAATGATGTCCGGCGAGGGAGGTGGGGGGTTATATGGCAAGGAGATGCTGGGTAAAATAGTAGATGATGCACAGAAGATGGGAGCAACCTTCAATGTCTACCGTGCTGGCCTGCTGGAAAAAGGGACTGAAAGGACGGAGATAGCACAGACTTTAGATCTTCAAGGTACCATAGAGGTGATGCAAGAAGTGATGGAGAAGATCGAAGATCTGGTAGATAGTCTGACCACCCGCAAAGGGTCCTTCCGGGATGGGTTTAGAAGGGCCCAGGTGGAAAAATCGGAGGATTACCCTTTCCTCGATCCCTTTGTAGCAGAATTTGAATATGAGGATGGAGAGATAAAATTTTGGGCGAAGGTACCTGTAGAGGAGTTTGTCCGAGGGATCAGGGATTGCATCGACCTTACCTTAGAGAGGATCCCTGTAAAGATCCCCAAAGATGAATTGTACGCGAGGATAAACTCTGCCCTACAACCTATTATTGAAAAGTATAGAGAAAGGATAGAGGATCTTGGCCTAAAATCAATCATGCCCGAGGTCCTTGGTCCTTGATTTTTGGCCACTGGTCGATTTGTGGACATTTTGTCTTTACATAAAATCTGTAAGGTGTTATAGAGACAAGAAAAATGAGTGGACTAAAATTAGACACAAAAATTAGGGGATGGGAGAGTAAATGAACATAATCCTTTCCGAGCAAGATATTGGCAAGATTGAGCGGTGTCTGGACAAGATGTTAAGTAGCTCAGGGGCCCACTGTGCCCTTTTAATCGATAGATCGGGGCAGCTTATTGCCTCCAGTGGTGACCCCTCAACCTTGGATGTTATCGCCCTATCGGCCCTTACCGCAGCAAATTTTGGTGCCACTGCGGAGATAGCAAGACTTTTGGGAGAAGATGAATTTGCACTTCTTTTCCATAAGGGGAAAAATGAGAATGTACATTTTTCTAAGATTGGCACGGAATTTATCATGGTGACCTTATTTGACGATCGGACCACCTTGGGGCTGGTGAGATTGAGGACGGAGAAAGTGGTGCATGAGTTACACC
>QMLM01000191.1 GCA_003646745.1 Deltaproteobacteria bacterium
AACTCGTGCATGCCAGTTTCTTGATCATTTCCTGTGGATGATGTGCCTAAACTCAGGGTGTGAAAATGAGGCTGTTTTTGTATTAATATATAATGCGAACCATGCGTTAAAGAAAGGCTTCTCTTGGCCTCTATGTCTTGCTCGAATCGACTCCTTATTTTTGGGAAGAAGAGGTAAAAGAGGTGAAAAAGATTATCAATGGGAAACTATATGACAGAGGCAAGGCAAAAGTTGTGGCTACAAGCGATAATTGGGATCACGAATATGGAGTGTCCCGAACTCTTTACAAAACTCCGGAAGGCCTGTTTTTCGTATATTACCAGATGAGATTTGAAGGAAAAAAGGAAATGTTAGAAGCGATATCAAAAGAATTAGCAAAAAAACTGTATAAGTCATTACCTGTCCATGAGATGGATTATGAAGAGGCATTTGGCGAGCTACCAGAGGTAGATATAGACACGATCTTGAAGAGAAATGAATAACTGGTAATAATTGACAGGATCCTTGGGCATCTGCCTAACCCTTAAAATTATTGGCGCGCCCAGCAGGATTCGAACCTGCGACCTACGGATTCGTAGTCCGTCGCTCTATCCAACTGAGCTATGGGCGCTTTTTAAAAAGCTAGCATCTTTAAGCACTAGCGTCAAGGCCTCGCTTTTAAAAAGGCCTCGGCCGCTTGGTATCCCAAGGGGTTGCCCACATCGAAGCCCCTGCCCTCTAATATCTTTCCTACCGCTCCCTTGTGTTCACAGATCATCTGCAGCGCAGGGGTATCATCCCATTCCGCCCCAGTCCCCTTCGTCCTTTCCAGATATGAAAAGAAGTGAGGGCCGAGAATCCATCTCCCCACCGCCTTGAGGACCTTTTTCCCCTCTGTAAGGGTTAAGGAGCCCGGGAGCTTACCTGTGATCCCCTCAACCTCCAATACACCCGGCTCCATCTGCCTCGCCTCGATGATCCCAACATTGCCAAATCCCCTCGCCTCCTTAGCCCCCAGGGGGAGGACCCCTACGGTGTCTCGCTCAAGGCGTTGATATATAGGGATCATCTGACCCAAGGCAGGGGTGGAGCCGAAGAAGATGAAATCCGGCATCATCAGGGCAAAAGTGTCCTCACCCACCAGCTCCCTCACCCGATATATGGCATCGCCTGACCCTGAGGGAGTTGGTTGATGCACAAAAGTTATTCGTAAGGAGGGAACTTCCCGGCCCTCTGTCCGCAAATCCTCCCTTGCCTCCTCTGATTCGAGCCAGCGGCGAAGAGATCCCTTTTGTTCATTTATCACGATAAATAGCTCTTCTAACCCGGAGAGAGTGGCCTCACGAACGACATAGGAGATCATCGGCCTTCCCCCAACGGGGAGCATCTCTTTGGGCTGCCCTCCAGTGAGGGGATGCAATCTAGTCCCCAAGCCTGCAGCGGGGATAACCCCTTTTTTCACCCTCCTCATCCTTATTAAGGCAAAAAAATGGCGGAGAGAGAGGGATTCGAACCCTCGATCCCGGTTTCCCGGGATACTCGCTTAGCAGGCGAGCGCCTTCAGCCCGACTCGGCCATCTCTCCGCGCCCCTTATTTTATCTCATCTTGAGGGACTTGGCAACGAAAAATGGCGGAGGGAGAGGGATTCGAACCCCCGTCCCCTTTTGGGGTAAGCGGCTTTCAAGACCGCCGCCTTCAACCACTCGGCCATCCCTCCTTTTTTATTTTAAGCCATACGCTCGATCTTTTCAATTCCACCCATATAAGGGCGCAGGACCTCGGGGATCACCACACTTCCATCCTCCTGTTGATAGTTCTCCAGGATAGCTACCACAGTTCTTCCCACGGCCAACCCTGAACCGTTGAGGGTATGGACCAACTCCGTTCCCTTTTTCCCCTCCCGACGAAAACGGATATTGGCACGGCGGGCCTGGAAGTCCTCGAAGTTGCTGCATGATGATATCTCTTTATAGACCCCTTGGCCAGGGAGCCATACCTCTATGTCATAAGTCTTGGCGGCGGCAAACCCGAGATCACCAGTGCAGAGGGTGACTACCCGATAGTGGATGTTTAATCTCCGCAGGACCTCCTCAGCGTCTAACAGAAGCCTCTCTAGCTCCTCGTAAGAGGTCTCCGGAGTAGTGAACTTCACCAGCTCAACTTTGTTGAACTGATGCTGGCGTATAATCCCCCTCGTATCCTTCCCATAGGAGCCTGCCTCCCTGCGGAAACAGGGGGTATATGCGCAATAATAGAGGGGAAGATCTCGTTCGGACAGTGTCTCATCTCGATGGATATTGGTCACCGGAACCTCGGCCGTAGGGATGAGGAAGTACTCCATTCCCTCTATCTTAAAGAGATCCTCCTCGAACTTTGGCAGCTGCCCGGTGCCGGTCATCACATCTCTGTTGACCATGAAGGGGGGAAGGACCTCGCGGTAGCCGTGCTCGTTGATATGCAGATCAAGCATAAAGTTTATCAGGGCCCTCTCAAGCCTCGCTCCTAAATCCTTATAAAGGGTGAACCTAGCCCCGGCCAGCTTGGCTCCTCGCCGAAAGTCAAGGATTTCTAAGTCCTCGCCGATATCCCAGTGGGGTTTGGGCTCAAAGACGAAGGTTGGGGGCTCTCCCCACCTGCTCACCTCCACATTGTCATCCTCATCTTTCCCTATGGGGACCGATTCATGGGGGATGTTGGGGATGGTGAGCAGAAAGGCTTGCAACCTCTCTTCTTTCTCCCTTAAGACGGCTTCCAGTTCCTTGATCTGTCGAGAGACCTGGCGCATCTTGGAGATCAACTCCCCCGCCTCCCCCCCTTCCCTCTTGATCCTGCTTATCTCATCCGAGACCCGATTCCTCTCGTTCCTGAGGGTCTCTACGCGCTGGATCAGCCCCCGGCGCTGCTGGTCCAACTCCACAAAAGGGCCCAAGTCGAGATCGTCACCTCTCTGGGCCAGCTTCTCTTTAAGCAATTCCACGTTTTCCCGCACAAACCTCAGATCTAACATCTCACCCTACTCCTTACCTTGCCAAACCTGCAGCCCCTCTCATTTTTCTACCTTTACATATCTATTACCACCGCCTCCCGCCCTTAGTTTACAGATCAAAGCTGACCAAGAAAGTCTTTGAAACCGCTTTTCTAAAATGGAGGTCATTTGACACAATCTTGTCCACATTGGCCTTCAATCCCGAGGCGATTATAAGAGCATCCACGGTCCTCAACTTCGGCCAATTAATTCTTCGATCAATCCCTATTTGCTCTAAGGTCTCCAGGTCTATCATCTGACAGGAAATATTGGGGAAATTCAGCAGATACTCCCTTATCTTTGAAGTAATCTCAACCAAGCCTTTCTTTAAAGGACCATATATGACCTCAGCTACAGAGACCACCGAAAGAACACCCTCCACCTTACCCTCTTCAATCAGGGCAAAAAGTAATCGCGACAGTTCCTCATAAGGTTGAACTCTATCTGTGAGGTAAATGATCACATTGGTATCTATAAGCACCTTTTTCCCAACCACAAGACTTTGTAAATCTGAAGGAGAAAGGATATCAGACTTCATCTCCCCTTTCGCTCTTCATCTATGTAATTCTGAACATCCCTTGCGGTGCTTCCAAAACACCCCCTAGTTAACCCCATTAATTCCTCCGTGAATGAAGGAACAGGCTGAAGAATGATCCTTTCACCCTCCCTGCTCAATAGAAGATAAGTCCCTTCTTTAAGCTTCATCTCTTTGCGAAGCTTTGCAGGCAAAACTACATATCCTCTTCTGGAAATCTTTACACTTATAGGTTGCATCAGAGACTCCTCTCGGTTGCTGTTAAAGTAAATTATAGCAGCTAATATAAAAATTTCAACAAAAATATTTTTTGCAGTTAAATGTTCAACGGCGCATTTTTTCTCTT
>QMLM01000192.1 GCA_003646745.1 Deltaproteobacteria bacterium
CCTCCTTATCTGAATCTGAATTAATCTTCCCCTCTCTGTTGCCTTTCGGATGAAGGGGTTTTTAAAGGATCTTTAGTCGTTCCAGACTCTTTAGATCCTCCATCTGGAGAATTTCTTTACCCCCGTCTATGCGGCGCATCAAGCCCGAAAGCACCTTGCCCGGCCCTATCTCCACAAACCTCTCCACTCCTAATCCTATCATCTTGTACATCGACTCCTCCCACCTTACAGGAGAACTCACCTGCCGTACTAAAAGATCCCGTACTCTCTCCTTAGAAAGATTAACCTCTGCTTCCACATTGGTTATTACAGGAACCCTCAACTCTTCAATCTCTATCTCGGCCAACTCTGCCTCCAGCCTCTGACCTGCATGCTCCATCAGCGGGGAGTGAAAAGGAGCGCTCACCTGAAGCAGAACAGCCCTCTTCGCCCCCATCTCCTTGGCCAAGGCGATCCCCCTCTCAATGGCCTTTATGTGTCCGGAGATCACGATTTGGCCGGGAGAATTAAAGTTGGCAGGAGTGAGAACTTCCCCTTGAGCCGCCTTCTGACAGATCTCCTCAACTTTCCCTCTCTCTAGGCCTAATATCGCTGCCATCCCGCCCACCCCTACTGGGACCGCCTCCTGCATAAACTTTCCCCTCAATCTCACCATCCTTACAGCATCAGAAAACTTCATTGCCCCGGCCGCCACCAAGGCGCTGAATTCCCCGAGGCTATGTCCGGCAAGGTAGTGGGCCTCCCACCCCAACTCTTCTCTCAAAACCCGCAAGGCAGCGATACTCACAGTGAGGATAGAAGGTTGAGTATTGGCGGTCAAACGTAACTCCTCTTCCGGCCCATAAAAACATAGACGTTGGAGGTCAAATCCCAGGGTCTCATTGGCTTCGAGGAAGGCATCCCTCGCGGCAGCAAAATTATCGTACAGCTCCTTTCCCATCCCTACATATTGAGAACCCTGACCTGGAAAGATAAAGGCCGTCTTTCCCATCACGCCCTGCCGCTGGCGAGCTCCTTGATAAGCTCCAAGGCGATGTTGTTCCGCTGTATCTGGTTGGTCCCCTCATAGATCTGGAGGATTTTGGCATCTCTCATCATTTTCTCCACAGGGAAATCCTTCATATATCCGTATCCTCCTAAGACCTGAACGGCATCAATAGCCACCTTCATAGCCACATCACTGGGGAAGAGTTTGGCCATAGCTGCCTCCTTACTGTAGCTTTTCGGGTGGCTATCGATATATTTGGCTACAGAATAAACCAAGGCACGGGCTGCTTCTATTTGAGTGGCCATATCGGCCAAAATGTGCTGTACGGCCTGAAAGGAAATGATCTTTTGTCCAAACTGGACCCTCTCCCGAGCATATCTAGCCGCCGCCTCAAAGGCCCCTTGGGCAAGTCCTACGGCCTGTGCACCGATCCCCGGGCGGGTCAGATCAAAGGTCCTCAAGATGATAATGAGGCCGATACCCTCTCTATTGCCGATGAGGTTTTCTTTAGGAATCCTACAATCTTCAAAGACCAACTCCCTAGTAGCCGAGGCCCGAATACCGAGCTTACGCTCCTTCTTGCCGAAGGAAAAACCAGGAGTCCCTTTCTCCACGATGAAACCGCTGATCCCCCGCGGCCCTTTTTTCTTATCAGTGACGGCAAAGACGGAATAGATTTCTGCTTCCCCCCCGTTGGTTATCCACTGTTTGGTCCCGTTCAGAACATATCCGTCCCCATCTCTTACCGCTACGGTTTGCATAGCCGCCACATCACTGCCTGCGTTGGCCTCAGTGGCGGCAAAGGCGGCCAGTTTGCCCCCGCTAGCGATCTCTGGGAGATACTTCTGCTTCTGCTCCTCGGTGCCGTACAGTAGTATGGGATAGGCCCCCAGCCCGCTGCCAGCAAAGCTTACTGATACCCCTATACAAGCCCTGCTTAACTCCTCCACCACCAAGCAGTTTTCAAATACCCCCCCGCCAAAGCCGCCATATTCCTCAGGGATAAACACCCCGAAGAGCCCTGCCTCAGCACAGATGCGCATTATCTCCCACGGAAACTCCTCTTTCTCATCCAACTCCGCTCGCACCGGCATCACCCTCTCCTCAGCTATCCTTCTGGCCAAGTCCCTGAGCATCTTTTGGTCTTCGTTCAGGAAGTAGTCCACCTATCCCACCCCCTGACAAAATAATTTCAATGCATTACCCTCTCTTTTATCTGCTCCCATATCTTAGTGGCAGTACCTCCTGCGAACTTTTTCAGTTCGTGACTGTCGCGTAAGGCTTCGATCAAAAGCCGGTTTATATCCCTGCGCACGTATTCAGAGGCAGCCCGGATGGCATTCTTAATGGCCTTGGCAGAGGAGTGTCCGTGGCAGATAAAACAGGTCCCATTGATGCCCAGCAGCGGAACGCCCCCATATTCGGAGTAATCAACCCTGTGTTTGAAGTTCTCCAAGGCGCTGCGCATGAAAAAATAACCTATCCTCGCCCAAAGGCTCCGCTGGATCTCCCTCTTTAGCATTGCGCCGAAGGACTCTGCAATACCCTCACTACTCTTTAGGGCCACATTGCCCACAAAACCATCACATACGATCACATCGGCAGTCCCGCTGTAGATATCCCTCCCCTCTACATACCCGATATAGTTCAGACCGCTTTTTTTCAAGATAGCATGAACGGTCTTAGTAAGTTCATTCCCCTTACTGTCCTCCGTACCATTGCTCAAGAGGCCTACTCGAGGATGGGCCTTGGCCGAGATAAAACGGGCGTACATCTCACCCATAATGGCAAATTGTACCAAATGGATAGGCTTGCAGTCCACATTCCCCCCGGCATCTATCAGTACCGAGACCCCGGTGAGGGTGGGATGAATGCTGGCTAACGCAGGCCGTTCTACCCCCTCCAACTTCTTCAGTTTCCACATGCTGACGGCCATGGCGGCCCCGGAGTTGCCGGCAGTTACCACTGCATCGCTTCTGCCTTCCTTCATCAGATCTACCGCCACACTGACAGAGGAATCCCTTTTGGCCCGCAAGGCCCTGGCCGGTGGCTCGTGCATCTCCACCACTTGAGGCGCGTGGACGATGGTCACCTTCGCTCCCTCCAACCGGTACTTGGAAAGCTCCCTCTCCACACGCTCCTGATCTCCTACAAGGATCACCTCTTCGAGGGCCAACTCCTTAGCCGCCCACACCGCCCCTTCTACAATAACCTCCGGGGCATTGTCGCCTCCCATAGCATCTACCGCAACCTTCATCGCCCTCATCCCATAATAGATGTCGGTGGAATTAAACCTCCTCCACCTCTACGATCTCCTTCCCCTTGTAAGTACCACAATGGGGACAAACGCGATGGGGCAGCTTTGGTTCGTGACATTGTGGACAAAGCGAGAGGCTGAAGGGGATCAACTTCTTATGGGTCCTCCTTTTATCTCTTCTCGCCCTAGAAGTCCTTCTCTTAGGAAGGGCCATTATTTTCTCCCTCGGGGAAGATTTGCTCTTAATCCCTTTAAGACAGCAAACCTCGGATCTATATAACTTCGATCACACCCGCATTCTCCGAGATTAAGATCTGCCCCACATATGCTGCATAATCCCTTACACTCTTGGTGACAGAGGGGCTTCATGGGGATATTGAGCCATATCTGCTCCTCTATAATATCCCTTACCTCCAGCTCTGGCCCAGTCAGAAAACTTATCTTTAATTCTTCAGGCGAGAGCTCCCTTTCCTCCTCTCTGGGGGCATATTTCATAAGGAGAAAGAATGCCTCAAACTCCGAAACAATGGGCAGGACAAACTCCTTCAGACAACGGGCACAATTTATCAACACCGATGTCTCTATGCGCCCTTTTACCTCAATCCCCTTTCGTGTGCGACGTAGGAAGACAG
>QMLM01000193.1 GCA_003646745.1 Deltaproteobacteria bacterium
CAGGAGACAGGGATAAAAGGGCCAGCGGCTCGCAGACTTTCATTGTGGATTGCCCTTGCTAGGAGTTCTTTTCCCGTGCCACTTTCACCTAAGATCAGGATGTTGGAGTTGCTCTTGGCGATGGTGCGGGATAACTCGAAGATCTCTTGCATCTTGCTGCTTTTACTGATCAAGTCATGGAATTGATACTGTTTTTTTAGTTCTTTGCGCAAGTAGGAAATTTCCTTTTTCAACTCCTGACTCTCTATTAATCTTTTTATGAGCATGGATATTTCCTCAGGGTTAAAAGGCTTGACCAAGTAGTCATAAGCCCCTATCTTCATCGCCTGTACGGCCGTGTGAACCGTTGCATAGGCGGTTATCATGACCACCTGGACTTCAGGGCGGACTTCCTTTATTTTTTCCATTAGCTCTAAGCCATCCATTTTTGGCATCTTTAGATCTACCAAGGCAATGTCCCATGGTTCCCTTTTGATCTTTTCTAAGGCCTTAAAGCCATCCTCTGCTGCTTCTACTTGATAACCGTCCTCCCGCAGCCAATCAATTAAGGAGCCTCGCACTATTTCTTCATCATCGACTACCAATATTTTCACTTCTCTTTTCATCACCCTATCTCCATTTCCCCAAATTTACTATACTCTTATTGATCTCTCACCTGCTGCTTCGGGGTGGTTATTTGTATTGGTTAATTTGTATTGGTTACCCTAGTTTGGGTCGGCAGCTTGATGATAAAGGTGGTTCCTTCTCCCACCTTGCTCTTCACCTCTATATCACCCTGGTGGGAGTTGATGATCCCATACACCACTGATAGCCCCAGCCCTGTGCCCTTCTCCTTAGAGGTGAAGAAGGGATCGAAGATCTTGGGGAGATCTTCCTCGGCAATTCCCACCCCATTGTCCACGATCTCCACCTTCACCACCTGATCCTTTTGTAAAAAGGTGGTGGTGATGGTCAGTTTGCCTTCATCCTGCATAGCCTCACAAGAGTTGAGGATTATGTTGAGAAAGGCCTGCCTCAATTGCATCGGGTCGGCCATGATGGTGGGCAGCTGGCCATATCTCTTCTCCAATTTGATCTCCTGCAGGGCAATCTGATTGGTCAAAAGGGAGAGGGATTCCTCCACCACTGAATTGATGTCCACATCGGGCTTCAGAGATGGCTCCCTTTGTCGGGCAAAGTCGAGCAGATTCCTGACGATGCTACTGCAGCGCTCTGTCTCCCTCTCCATGATCGCCAGATAGGAACGGAACTTAGGGATCTCATCCTCTTTGAAGGTCCCCTCAGAGAGCTTTCTCTCGATCAGCTTTGTATAGGTGAGAATGCCGTTGAGGGGATTGTTTATCTCATGGGCGATGGTGGCAGCCAATTTCCCTATGGAGGCCAACTTCTCCGACTGCAACAACTGATACTGAACCTCCTTCAGCCTCTGGGTCATTTTATTGAAGGATTCGGCCAGTTGTCCTAGTTCGTCCCGAGAATGTAAGGGGATGGTGTGGTTGAAATCTCCTGCTGCCACTCTGGTTGTCCCTTGGGCCAACTCCTTGACCGGCCGATAGACCGCCCTCTGGATGAACAGGCCGATGATGACCGAGACCGCCAGGATGGTGATGGCCGCAAACAATATGGTCTTGTCCCTGATCTCTTTTATCCCTTTATCTGTGGTAGCCAAAGACAGCGAGATATCAAGCACCCCTAGGACCTTCTTGCCCCGGGGATGTACATGACAGTTGGCACTATAGCAAGCTGGTTCGTTGTAGATGGGACTTATCATCCCCAACACTCGATGCCCATCGGCCCTAAATATCCTACTTCTTTGGGGGATATCTAACCTTTCTAGGGGTTTATCCACGGCGTGGCACACATAGCAGGCCTCAGCCTTTTTATCTACCATCTGTCCCATCTCCTCCTTATCGGAGGAGAACATGATCACCCCCTCTTTGTTGAATATTCTTACCTTCTCTATCCCCTCCTGCCTCCCGATGACCTCGATCTCATTGTAAAGGGCGTCCCGGTAGTTGTGGAGCATGTCATACCACAAGCTCCTTCTCATTGTGTCGCTCAATTGTTTGGCCCCCAGGATGGCCTCATTGAGCAGATGTCTCTTTTGGGTGTTCATATTGATATAGGCGAAGACCCCTATTACTGTAATGGTAATCACCCCCACCCAAAAGATAAGCTTAAAACTTAAATTCTGGTACCACATAAGTTTGGACATATGCTAAAAATATCATACTCCTGTTTAAAGTTCAATCTTCGCCTCCAGGGAACCCTATCTCTCCGAAGATAAGGAATAAATAAATAAAGGGACTCTGTGTCCTCAGAGGAGGGCGCTCAACAGTGGTGGGATAGCTTTATCCCCCAAAGCTGTTATTAGATGTTGAAAAACTTAGCTCTACCTTTTTGCCTTCTTGGTGTGGCAATCGGTACAGCCCAAGGGGCCGCTTTCCGATTCTTTGTGGCAGCCCATGCACAGTCCGTGGTAAGCTCCCTTTAGCCCTAGGCCTGTTTTTCTTTGGGCCCCTTTATAACGGTAAATAGTAATGGGTTCGTGGCACTTCTTACAAGAAGGAGTACCTTCTTCGCTATGATGGTGGCAAGCAGCACACTCATCTGCTATATCGACATGCTCACCATGCGAAAATTCCACCGGTTCGTATATATTTGTGAGACTCTCCAATACAATGGTCTCAGGTATATCTTCAGGATAGGCAAGGGTGATAAAGAAGATACTTACAAAGAAGGTGGCGACTAACGCTAGCCTCTTCATTTTATTACCTCCTGGGTTGCTTTGCCCTTACATTCAGGGGAAATTTCTCCTCTAAACATCTAAACACGTGAAACCTTCCATTGCGCTACTTCCTTACTTATTGCCCCTTCCTCTTCCTCCATCTCCTCTTCCTGTTCAATGGCCCATTCAGGTGGTTTTCGGTATACTGCCATCCGATTGACAATCCACCTGAACGCCCATATATGTGCTAATACGATTGTAAGGGCTATTGTCACTTCCTGCCAAGATGGTATGTATCTTTCGCTTAAGGGCACAAACCATTTATAGGCAATGAAGACGTAATTACACCTATTGATAATGATACCGGCCATTGTGAGTACAGCAGCTATGCGAATCATAGTGAGGTTTCTTCCCCTCACACCCCTTAGGAACAGGATACAAGGAATGAGAGTGAGGCCTACTACCTCCGTAAGATACCAGTATCCCATAGGGGTATTTATGAGCGACCAATGTCTGCCGTGTATCAACACGAGGGCCTTTAGGAAGAGATAGGCGAACATCACACCTGCACATGTCTTTCCAAGACCAATCACAATATCATCATAGGACCTGCGATATTCTTCGGTTATCTGTTGGCCGAAAACCCTGTAGCTTATGGTTCCTTCAAATATTACCATCGAAAGTCCCGCAAAGATGCTCGAGACAAAGAACAATACGGGGATGAACTCCGTATACCACAGGGGATGGATATTTGGCTTTGCCATCATGACCAGTGCCCCGAGACCTGACTGATGGAGCGTTGAAAGCGTGATACCAAATATCACCGCTCCAAGGGTGGCTGAGCGGAGTATCTTCCTCATCCTTTTTAACCCGAGCCACTCCGCAATGGCGGGGGAGAATTCAATAAGTTCTGTTATCATGTAAAGCAGGAAGTGCCAGGCCACAAGGAACAGGACGGAGTTTACCCCGAATTTATTTCCTATAATCGGATTTACTATGTTCCACCAACGGCCGAGGTCGAGGAAGATTGCACCTGCATAAAAGACATAGGCGAGGAAACCATTAAGTACCGTTGCCCTTATAATGGGATGGTATTTTTCTGATCTGAGGATATA
>QMLM01000194.1 GCA_003646745.1 Deltaproteobacteria bacterium
GGAAGAAAGCAGACGAGAAAGATATCTATTTAGGTGGCGAGAGATCCAGCCGTCTTCCTGAGGTTTAGAAACATTGGCCACAAGAGCCCTCTGGACCTCTTTTAGGTCTTCTGGGGTATCCACATCGTACCAAAAAAGTCTGTCCACAGAGACCCACGCCAACTTTCCCTTCTCGATCAATTTTCTTATACCCCCTGACAGGGAGTAATCACCCTCTGCCTGCGCACTCTTAAGGGCATCGAAGAGAGTAGGATGACACAAAAACAGTCCTGTATCGACTCCATTGAAGGTGGAGAGGTCTTTCCCTATAGCCACTATTCGGCCATCCTCAATATAGACTTTCGTGGCATCACCTACCTTGCTGGGAGATAGTTTCGTCTCGATATCCACCGCCAGCCAGCAGACATCTCTTTTGTCCTCAACAGATAGCAAACGCTTCAAGATGGCTGGATCAAATACATGATCGCACATCAGAAGCAGGAAGGAGCCGTGGATATACGGCTCCACAGCCAAGGCAGATGTTCCATTACCAAATGTCCAGTTAGGGTTCTCAACAGTCTGTATCGACAGGTCGCTGTGCCGCTGTCTCAAACGCTTCAGATGGGAGATAACCTGTTCTTTTTGAGCGCCAACTATGACCAGGAAGTCCCTGATCCCTACTTCTCGGCAGGAAAGAATGGTTCGCTCCAGCAAGCTCAAACCTAACAGATTGATCAGCGGTTTGGCCACCTGAGGGTCCTGCCCCTTGAGGCGGCTACCTACTCCTGCTGCCAATACTACTGCTTTAACTCCTTCCCCACTTTTCACCATATAATTAACCATTTTCCCCTTGGGATTCCTGAGCCTTGACCTACTCAACTGGCCTTAAGGCGTGTCGGCTGGCAGCCATCTTTTGAATCATATAAATAAAGCCAAAAATTAAGAAGCCCAAAACCCTAAATGTTGTATGGGGCCATAGCAACCCTATTGTCGCCAAGACTACCAATCCCCTCTCCCAGAAAAAGAGCTTGCGCAATAAATATCCCTCCATAGCGACGGTGAATGCAAAAAGCCCGAGGGTGGCGCTAATAGCGGTAATCAGTACCTCGTGGAGGGGCCCTTCAAAAAGCAAAGGGGTGTAGGCGAAAAGAAAAGGAATGATATAAAGGCCCTTGGCCAACTTCCAGGCGGCAAGGCCGGTCTCCATGGGTTTTGATCCTGCAATCCCTGATGCAGAGTAAGCGGCAAGACATACCGGAGGGGTTACATTAGCATCCTGGCTATACCAAAAAATTATCATATGAGCGGCCAAAAGGGAAACCCCTAGTTGTTTTAAGGCAGGTGCAGCAAGTACTGCCAGAAATATGTAAGAGGCGGTCACGGGTAAACCCATACCAAGCACAAGGGATGCCAGCATCACCAAAACGATGGCCCAGAACAGGTGGCCCCCTGAAAGATCAACGACCATCCCTGAAAAGGTAACCCCTACCCCCGTAATCCCTACGATGCCGATGATGATCCCCGCGCAAATGAGAATGGCAGCGGTGGAAACACTGTTCCTAGCCCCTATATAGAGGGCGTCCATGATATCTACAAACCCCATGCGGGTCTCCTTGTGAAACCAACTTACTACTATAATGGATAAAATACCGACACAAGCGGCGTAAGTAGGGGTAAATCCCCTGATTAAAAGCAGGACCAACAACATCACAGGGATTAGAAAATTCGCCCCCTTCTTCAAGACCTTTTTGAGATTGGGTATTTCCTCCTTGCTAAGGGGCTTCATTCCTAGTTTAAGGGCTTCTATATGGACGAAAAAACCCACTGAAAGGAAATACATAATTGCAGGAATGACCGAAACGGCTATAATCTTCAAGTAAGGAATCCCTGTCCACTGGGCCATGATGAAGGCCCCTGCCCCCATAATGGGAGGCATCAATTGCCCACCAGTGGATGCCGCCGCTTCTACCCCACCGGCAAAATGGGGTCGATACCCCATCCTTTTCATTAGGGGAATAGTGAATGAACCAGTGGCCACGGTGTTGGCCACCGCACTGCCCGAAACCGATCCCATAAAACCACTGGAGACAACAGCAATCTTGGCCGGACCACCAACCCGGCGACCGGTTAGAGCCTGGGCCAATTTTATAATAAAGTCACCTGCCCCTGACTTTAACAAAAAGGCCCCAAAGAGGATAAAGAGGTAGACGTAAGTGGAGGAAACCGTGCAGACTATCCCAAACATTCCTTCATCGGTCAGGTACATCCGATAAAGCAGCCTCCCCAAGGCCACCCCTCGATAATGAAAGGCTCCGGGAATGTATTTCCCGAGGAAGAGGGCATAGGCGAGAAAGATGATAGAAAGTGCAGGAATTATCCATCCAGCAGCCCTTTGGGTGCCGACCAGGAGGATGACAATGGCGATGGCCGCAAAAATGTAGTCCCTCATGATAGGCACAGAAGCCCTTTCCAAGTGGAGCTCCTCCTCAAAAAAGAGGATGTAAAGGGTCACAATACACGCCAGTAAGGCCAAAAAGAGATCAATGCGGAAGCCTCTGTGGGGGGCCCTTTTGAACATGGGATAGAAGAAGAAGGCCAAAACCATGATGAAACCAAGGTGGACCGCATTGCGGTATATCGCCGGCATTACCCCAATGGTATTTACCCATATATGAAAGATGGAAGCGGCGATCCCTATGACATAGACCATCCACTTCCACCCTCCAGCAAGCTCCCGAAAGGCAGTGGTTACCTCTCCACTGTCCTCTATTTCCCTGATTTCCTCTCTATCCTCTCCCCTCAAAAGGTCCTCCTTGAGGTCATCATTGGATAGGAAAAGAGGGGTCATGGCCTTTAGTAGGCCATGACCCCTCACACCTTAGGCCCCCTCAGGTGGGATCAAGTTCTTGGGGATCTTCAACCCTTTCTCTTTGTAGTATTTATAGGCCCCTGGATGCAGGGGGGCTGGCAACCCACTGAGGGCATTTTCCAGTGTTATGAAGGCCCCCATCTTGTGGACGTTCTTCAAATAATCGGGGTTTTCAAAGAGTGTCTTGGTGAGGAGGTAAACTACTTCTTTGTCTACATCTGCCCTCACTCCGAGAAAATTGGGTTGGGCGATACTGCGCACCGGCTTGGTCTGCCCAGGGTAAGTGTTGGCCGGGATGATGTAGCGAAAACCGGGATAGGCGGTCTTCTTATTTATTCTTTTAAGCTGCTTATCAGTGAACTCCAAGATCACTGCTTTCATTCCCGGAGTAGCGAAGATATCGGTGACAGCGGCTACCGGTGGACCGGCACAGAGGTTGGCACCATCTATTCGTCCATCCTTCATCGCCTTAGCCGATTCAAAGTAGCCCAGATACTCTGCCTTGATATCCTTCCTAGACATGCCTAGCCCTTCCATGATGGTAAGCCCAGATCTCTCCGTACCACTTCCGGCCCTGCCGATAGAGAATCGAAGTCCCTTGATGTCAGTAATAGTTCCTGTCTTCACTTTATCCTTTCTGATCACAAAGTGTTCCACATTAGGCCAGAGCATGGTAATGGTGCGCAATTCCTTATAGGGCTTTCCCTTATAGATCCCGATACCATTCCAGGCCATCTTCCCAAAAAGTCCCTGTAAAATAGCTAGGTCCACCTCTTTGCCCTTGAGCATGTTGACGTTCTCCCCTGACCCAGCAGAGGTGATAGCTTGAACCTGAACGCCATGCTTTTTGACCAGCCTGATGGTCCAAAGAGAGGCCATACCGACACCCATGGGATAGTAGGTCCCTCCCGTGGTGGCTGTTGCGATGACCAAAGAAATCGGCTTTTTCTTCGCTGCCGGGGTCTTACCC
>QMLM01000195.1 GCA_003646745.1 Deltaproteobacteria bacterium
ACATGCGCCAGGAGGGCAGAGGGATCGGCTTGGTCAATAAGTTCAAGGCCTATTGCCTCCAAGAGCGGGGCAGGGATACGGTGGAGGCCAATGAGGAACTGGGTTTTAAGGCAGACTTGAGGGACTACGGTATTGGGGCCCAGATATTGGTCGATTTAGGGCTTCATAAGATCCGCCTGCTGACTAACAATCCGAAAAAGATTATAGGGCTGGAGGGCTATGGTATAGAGGTGGTGGAGAGGGTGCCCATTGAGGTCAGCCCGCAGCGTGAAAACATCCATTACTTGAAGGCCAAGCAGAAGAAGATGGGGCATGTCTTGAAGATAAAAGGAGTGTGATATGGCGAAGATAGTGGAAGGTAGACTGACAGCAGAGGGTCTGCGCTTTGGTATTGTAGTTGCTCGTTTTAATAGTTTTATCACTGATAGGTTGTTGGAGGGGGCCTTGGATGCCCTCAGAAGAAATGGGGCTCATGAGGACGATATAGAGATATTTCGGGCCCCTGGTTCTTTTGAGATCCCTGCGGTAGTAAGACAGATGGTGCAAAAAAACAGATATGATGCCATTATTTGTCTAGGGGCGGTGATCAGGGGAGCGACCCCTCATTTCAACTATATAAGCGCTGAGGTGACCAAGGGCATAGCGCAGCTTTCCCTTCAAAGCCCCGTTCCTATATCCTTTGGGGTAATCACAGCCGATACAATAGAGCAGGCCATAGAGCGCGCAGGCACCAAAGCGGGCAACAAAGGGTGGGATGCGGCCTTGTCGGCCATAGAGATGGCGAACCTCTATCGGGAGCTTGGCGTAAAGAGGGATTAAGGCCTATCCAATCTGAGATGGGCTTCAAGGTGGGGAAAAGGCGCAGGGCGAGGGAGATCGCTTTACAAATACTTTATCAGATGGAGGTCAATCCCGTTGATCCTCAAGAGGCCTTGGAATTGTTCTGTAAGAGTTTCTCCCCTTCAGAGGAGGTAAAGGAGTTCGCGGCCAGGATAGTCGAAGGTGTTCACCGCCACAAAGGGGAGATCGACAAATTGATCAAGAGGTCGTCAGAGCATTGGAAGTTAGAGAGGATGGATCGGGTAGACAGAAATATCCTGCGAATGGGGGTCTTTGAGCTCATTTATTGTGACGACATCCCCATTAAGGTGGCCTTGAATGAGGCCATTGATCTGGGCAAAAAGTTTGGTTCGGAGGAATCGGGGGCGTTTATAAACGGCATCTTGGACAGGATCAGCAAAACTGAAGGGAGGGTTAACCCCAATTAAGGGAGGCAGACAGCATGGTGGAGAAGGTGGACAGCATTTGGATGGATGGAGAGCTTATCCGCTGGGAGGAGGCGAAGGTACATGTCCTCACCCACACCCTCCATTATGGGTTGGGGGTCTTTGAAGGAATACGCTGTTATCTGTGTCACGATGGTCGCTCAGGGGTCTTTCGATTAAGGGAACATATCGATCGACTTTTTAATTCCGCTTTGATTGCGGAGATAAAAATCCCCTTTTCCCGTGAGGAGATCATGGAGGCCTGTAAGGAGACCTTGCGGGCCAACGACCTCAAAGAGGGATATATAAGACCTATTGTCTTCATCGGAGATGGGGCTATGGGCGTTTACCCCCAGGATAACCCAGTCAGGGTAGCGATTGTGACCTGGAAGTGGGGGGCCTATTTGGGGGAGGAGGCATTGAAAGGGGGCACAAGGGTCAAGACCTCTTCTTATATGCGCCACCACGTAAATGTAATGATGACTAAGGCCAAGATCTGCGGCAACTATGTAAATTCTGTACTTGCCAAACGGGAGGCGGTACGGTTGGGTTATGATGAAGCCCTAATGTTGGATACCGAGGGATATGTGTCCGAGGCTACAGGGGAAAACATATTTATGGTAAAAGAGGGCTGGATCAAGACCCCTCCCCTTACCTCTATCCTGCCCGGCATCACCAGAGACTCGGTAATTACCATTATTAAGGACATTGGCCTTGAGTTAATTGAACAGAGGTTTACCAGGGACGAGCTGTATACGGCTGATGAGGTTTTCTTTACGGGCACAGCGGCCGAAGTCACCCCTGTTCGTGAAATAGATGGCCGGGTTATTGGTCTGGGTAGACCGGGACCTATCACCAAAGAGATCCAGACTACCTTTTTCGGAGCCGCAAGGGGTGAACTGGAGAGGTATAAGAAGTGGATCTCTTATCTTTAAGTCCCTTTCTTAACTAGGATGCCCTTAGAGCTGTTGATAGACGGCTATAATTTGATCAGGCAATCCCCCCATCTGAGCCAGTTTGAGGCCTTGGATCTGGAGAGGGGGAGAGAAGCCCTGCTAGAGAGGTTGGCGGTCTACGCTAAGGTCCGCGGCCATAAAATAACGGTGGTCTTTGACGGTTGGGGCAATCCCCATCTGAAAAGCAAGGAGCTTACCCAAAGGGGCATCAAGGTGATCTTCACCAGGAGGGGGGAGACCGCCGATGATTGGATAAAGAGAAGGTTGAAGGAATTTAAAGAAGCTGTAGTGGTGAGCTCCGATCGGGAGGTAAAAAGTTGGGCCGAGAGGATGGGGGCATTTTCCATTTCCTCCGACGAATTCGAGAAAAAGATGGAGGAGGCCCTCTATATGGATTTGAAGGGAATAGATCTTGATGAGGATGGATCAGCCGAACCCATCAAGAAGGGACCTGCCAGACGTTTATCTAAAAGAGAGAGGAAGAGGAGATCAGTATGGCAGAGGCTATGATCTCCCCCATATTTTGTTCTCTTGGCCCCGCAACAGCCTTTTTATGTTCTCTCTATGTCGATAGAAGATCAGCCCTCCTACGATAAGGCCTAGGATCAAGTAGGGCTTGGGATATCCCCACAGCCAGATCAGTATCGGCATGGCTGCAGCAGCGGAGAGTGAACCCACTGAGACCGTCCTGCTTATCGCCACCCCCGCAGCGAAGACAAAGAGGTTAAATAAGATCGCCAGAGGCACTAGAGGGATATAGATACCCAGGGCTGTAGCCACCCCCTTTCCCCCTTTGAATCTCAGGTATAGGGGGAAAAGGTGTCCCAAAAAGGCCCCCAAGGCCACAGCAGCGATCCACATTTCTCCCCCCCTCAGCCACAAGGCAACAAGGACAGGGATGAGGCCTTTGAGGAGATCACCGGCTAAGGTAATTCCTCCTAATGTCTTGCCGGCCGCACGCAACACATTGGTGGCACCAATGTTACGGCTACCACTTTGTCTTGGGTCTACCTTGGCAAAGGCCTTGGAGACCAGAAGCCCCGTGGGGATAGAACCCAAAAGATAGGAAAAGAGCATTAAGAGGAGATTAAGGATCATTTTGTTTTTAGTTACAAAAAATGGTCGGGATGACTGGATTCGAACCAGCGACCCCCGCGTCCCGAACGCGGTGCTCTACCAGGCTGAGCCACATCCCGATGGTTTTAAAATACAATATCTTTTCCCAGATGTCCAGTCCTTAAAAAGGTTGACAACGGAAGATAATAGGTGAAAATACAGAGAGCTTTGGTTGGAAGGGGGCGAAAGATGGGTGAGCTGAGTCAGGAAAGGATAGCTCATCTCAAGGCGGACTATGTACAGGGTTTTATTGAACACTGCGCCATTCGGGTTCTTTCGGTTGAGAGGGGTCGCTTTGTCTCCACGGTCGAAATAGGGCCTGAACACCGGCAACAGGACAACTTTATTCATGCTGGGGTGATGGCCACCATGGCCGATCATACCGCAGGTTATGCGGCCTTCACCTTGATCCCGGAGGACTATCGCATTCTTACCATCGAGTTTAAGATAAATTTTCTGCGGCCGGCCTATGGTGAAAGAT
>QMLM01000196.1 GCA_003646745.1 Deltaproteobacteria bacterium
AAAATGTGGTGTTTCTGGAATTATGCCATCGCAAGGCGATAAATCCTCTTATGGAAATATTCCACTGGCAGGATTATAAGAAGAGAGAGGTGGATTTTGTGATTAAAGAAGGCAAAGATGTGAGAGAACTTATTCAAGCTTGTGCTGTAATTGATGATTTAAATATCAAAAAGAGAGAAACTACTGCCCTGCTCAAGGCCTCAGAAGAGATCGGATGTGATAATCTCTCAGTTATAACGCTTGATTATGAGGATGAAGAAATGATCAATAAGAAAAGGATTGTTTTTAAGTCCTTATGGAAGTGGCTAATTGAAGGGACGCGAGATGAAAGGTAAAAACATCCGTAAAATCACCACTCCTCAATCCCTCAACGCCTACATCAAGAACATCTGCGATATCATGCGGCGCTCTGGAAGGGCGGGGGCGCTTCAGTATGTGCCTGAGCTCACCTGGATGCTCTTCTTGAGGATACTAGATGAGAGGGAGCAGCGTGAGGAGGAGCAGGCAAAGGCGATCGGCGCTCCCTTCAGCCTCTCCCTTGAGTATCCCTACCGCTGGCGGGACTGGGCAGCCCCGGATGGCACAAAGAGGTTGGAGCTCCAGATGGGAACCCTCGGAGGATTCATGAGCTTTGTCAACAATGACCTCTTGCCCACCCTGAAGAGGTTGAAGGATAGGCCCGGTGCAACCCCAAGGCAAAAGGTGATCAGCGAGGTCTTCTCCTCTATCGAGAAGACAGGGGTGGATACCGAGCGCAACCTCCTGGACATCCTCGATAAAATCCATGAACTCTCCTTAGAGCAGGTGGACGAGACCCATATGTTCACCCTCTCTCAGGTCTACGAAGGGTTGCTCCAGAAGATGGGGGAGAAGAACAACGACGGTGGGCAGTTCTTCACACCGAGAGAGGTCATTCGGATCATGGTGCAGGTAATCGACCCTCAAATTGGGGAGACGGTCTATGACCCCTGTTGTGGGACAGGTGGATTTCTGGCCCAGGCCTACCAGCACATGATAAAGAAGGCAAATAGAGCCACAGATATAGAGGTCCTCAAAACGAGAACCTTTTACGGAAGGGAGAAGGAAGACCTGGTTTATCCCATTGCCCTGGCAAACCTCGTGCTACAGGAGATTGATGAACCCCACATCTGGCATGGCAATACCCTTACAGGACATGAGGTCTATGGCGGGCTTTTCTCTGGGGCCCCGGCCCTCTTTGACGTTGTGCTCACCAATCCCCCCTTCGGCGGCAAAGAGGGAAAGGACGCCCAGACACGTTTTGCATATAAGACCTCCTCCACCCAGGTTCTCTTCCTCCAGCATGTAATAGATAGCCTCAAGCCAGGTGGAAGGTGCGGGATCGTGATGGATGAAGGGGTGCTCTTCAGGACAAATGAGACCGCCTTCGTCCAGACAAAGCGCAAGCTCTTGAACGAGTGCAACCTCTGGTGCATCGTGAGCCTTCCGCCGAAGGTCTTTGTTAACGCAGGCGCTGCCAGCAAGACCAACCTCCTCTTCTTTACCAGGGGAGAGCCGACAAAGGAGATATGGTACTACGATCTCTCCGACATCAATGTAACCAAAAAGCAGCCCCTCACTGCAACCCACTTCGAGGCCTTCTTTGAACTCTTTAACCCCTCAACCCTCAAGCTCTCGGAGAGCGAACGCTCCTGGTGTGTCCCTGTTGAGGAGATCCAGGCGAAAAACTATGATCTCAAGGCGGTCAATCCAAACAAGAAGGGCCAAGAGGATATGAGGACCCCTGAAGAGTTGATCTCCATCATTGAGTCCCAGACCACTGAAATTGCCGAAGCACTGAAGATATTGAGGGAAAAGGGTGTAGATCAATTTTAGGACCAAGTCTTGATATGTGACAAGTCTGGTTAGGGGCTCTCGGCTCGATATCTGAGGATAAGGTTCAACTGTTTGAGATACTAACTGAGTATAGGAGGTGCGGTTGTAGTGGGAAAGGTCATCATCTTCGGGAAGGCGGGTTGACCCTACACTGCTCAGGCTAGGTCAGCCTATGGCGATGTTGCAGAATATCACGATGTCTATGCAGATCCCACAAGGATGCAGGAGATGCTTAAATACTCCAATGGCGCTCGGCAGGTGCCCGTCATCGTTGAAGGAGATAAAGTCGAAATCGGTTATGGAGGTACCTGAGGGGTTTAATTACCGGTAGTTACCGGCCAATTTATTTTCTGATGTCTTCAAGATCTAGACTCCTGGTTTTGACCTTCCTGATGGAGGGTGCAGTTTTAATAGCCGCCTTGGTTTTGGCAGGGCTTTGTGAAATTGCTTTGCTTCCCTTAACTGAGAATTTGCTCCACGATATCCTGATAGGGACGTACGGAGCATTATTCCCTTTGGCCCTATTTGTTCTCGTACTTTCGAAAAGGGCAGAGGCTATTCCCCTATTGAGGTCAGCCAGAAAGGCGTTGATAACAGAGATAAAGACGATCTTTTCCACGGCGGGATTGATAGATATATGCTTGATTTCTCTCTTTGCGGGTTTTGCTGAGGAATTATTATTTCGGGGAGTAATTCAAGTCAAATTGGGGATAGTCGCAGCAAGTATCATGTTTGGACTTCTTCACTGTATAACCCCTGTATATGTTGTTGTGGCTACTATTATAGGATTCTATATCGGCATTTTGTACTATTTGTATCAGAGTCTTCTTATCCCTATTCAGTTGCATTTTATCTATGATTTTGGAGCGCTCATCTATTTAAGGTATTTTGTAAGCAAGTAACATGGAACAAATCTCCTGATTGGACTGTCTAACTAGATGAGTGAGAAGAGGCAGATCGCAGCAGATGAGGATTATGAGCTGGTATCTTTATGTAAGAGAGGGGAAGTCGATGCCTTTGAGGCATTGGTGAAAAGGCATCAGAAGCGGATGCTCAATATCGCCTACAGGATGGTCGGGAATTATGAGGATGCATGCGAGATCGTACAGGACGCCTTTGTCTCTGCATACAGAAACATCAGGAGTTTTAAAGGAAAGGCCAAGTTCTCGACATGGCTCTATACTATAGTGATTAATCTTTCAAAAAACCGGCTTAAACAGTTAAAGGCCCAATTTTGCCATAAACAGTTTTCCATAGATGATCCTATTCTTACAAATGATGGCCAGATAGATGTAGAACCCACATCGAGCGAGCCCTCTGCCCTTGAAAGGCTCGAAAAAAGTGATATCCAGCAAAAGGTGCAGGGATGCATAAACGCCCTCGATGCCGAATTTAAAGAGGTAATCATCTTGAGGGATATGCAGGGTTTCACCTATGATGAAATAAGCGATATGCTCAAAATACCGGAAGGTACCGTTAAATCGAGGCTCTTCAGGGCAAGAGAGGCCCTGAAGGACTGTTTGAAGAAGGTGATGGGAGATCTGTAGATGGAATGCAGTGAGGTTCAAAAAAGGCTGTCGGCCTATATAGAGGGCGTTATCTCTTCTGAGGAAAAAGTGCTTATTGATGTGCATCTCAAGTCGTGTAAAGGGTGCAAAGAGGCCCTTGCCGATCTAGAGAAGGCCATTGAGTACGTAAAAGGCCTGCAGGAGATAGAGCCTCCCCCCTGGTTGACGCAGAAGATCATGATGAGGATAAAATCAGAGGCCGAAGCAAAGAGGGGAATATTGCAGAGGTTATTTTATCCCCTCCATATAAAGTTGCCCATTGAGGCCATCGCCGTCGTTTTGATAGCGGTGAGCACAATTTATATATTCAAAACCATCCAGCCAGAGATGAGACTCGCAAAAGCACCTTCAGAGAAGCTTGTCCTTCAGGCCCCTT
>QMLM01000197.1 GCA_003646745.1 Deltaproteobacteria bacterium
AGCTAGAGGTGGGGGATTTGGTCCTCTTTGACTTTGGATCCCGTTACAGAGGTTATAGTTCCGATGAGACCTGTACCTTGATCCTGGGTTCTGCGACCCAGCAACAGAAGCGGATCTATCAGATCGTAAAAGAGGCCCACGACAAAGCCCTGGAGCGGGTGAGGCCGGGGGTAAGGCTGGCGGAGATAGATGCGGCGGCCAGGAGGCATATAAGCGAGGCCGGCCACGGGAAGCATTTTGGGCATGGAACCGGACATGGGGTGGGTATGGCTGTACATGAATGGCCAGTGGTCGGTAAAGACTCCCAAGATATTGCCGAAGAGGGGATGGTGTTTACCATAGAGCCGGGGATCTATATCCCCGGCTGGGGAGGGATAAGGATTGAAGATATGGTCTTGGTTACCTCTGGGGGATGTGAGATCTTGACCGATATTCCTAAGGACCTTATTATCATAGGAGGATGAAAAGGAGGAAGTAAGATGGCCATTTCCACAGCGGATTTTCGCAAGGGGCTGAAGATAGAACTCGATGGAGAACCCTATGTGATCATTGATTTTCTCCATGTGAAACCTGGCAAAGGGGGGGCCTTCGTCAGGACAAAGCTCAAAAGCTTGGCCAGCGGCAATGTCATCGACCGGACCTTCCGCTCAGGCGAAAGGGTTCAGACACCTGCCCTGGAGGAGAGAGATACACAGTACTTATACAAAGAAGGCGAAAACTACCACTTCATGGACAATGAGACATATGAGGAATTTACCCTGACAGAGGATCAGTTGGGGGGGAGCAAGGATTTCTTACAGGAGAATGTGGAGGTAAAGATTTTATTTCACAATGGCCGGCCTATCGGTGTAGAACTCCCCATTTTCGTAGAGCTAAAGATTGTGCAAACGGAACCGGGGGTGAGGGGCGATACAGCTACCGGAGGGAGCAAACCTGCTACCTTAGAGACAGGAGCGGTGATCCAGGTTCCTCTTTTCCTCAATGAAGGAGATGTAATCAAGGTGGATACCAGAACAGGGGAATATATCGAGAGGGTTAAATAGGCGAAGGGGGCATAGAAAAAGAGGAGGTAAGGTGCGGGGAGCCTGAGGGTCCGATACGTAGGGTCTGGACACTGTTCAGGGGGTGAGGCGAGGCGGCTTTTTCAGGAGGCATACGGTAAAGCCTATTTGCCTATCGGAGTGGGGATGGAGATAAGGATAGAGGAACTGAAGTGATCTTTGTATTCCGTAATTATAAAATTAATCAATCCTTATAGACTAGTATCTCGACTCTTAAACAAGCTCTCTTCGTGGCCAAAGTATTTTATTCTTTCTTATATCGACCACTCCGTTGTAATTAACTCTGATCTCAGGCAGGAAATCATTAGGTAAAAAGATGAGGGTATATAGTGGATCATGAAATGGGAAACCCCTCTTGGATAGGAATTCCTGCAATTCCCTATCCTTTTTCGCCAATTTTTGCATGGGAGCATCTGACATCACCCCCCCAAGGGGTAAAGGAAGTTCATAGACAATCTTTTTATTCTCAACCGCTACGATCCCGCCTTTTATTTCAAGCACCCTATTTGCAGCGGCACTCATTGCATCGGGGTCACGTCCTATCACTAGGATTTGGGTAGCGGTATTGAAGGAGGAAGCTAACCCTTCAACCTCGCCAAAGCCTTGGAGGACCCCATTGGCTACCCATCTTCCATCCCTGCTTAGTAAGGATAAGAAACAAAATCTATCCCTCGTTTTCAAATCCAAGAGGCCATCTTCTACTCCAAATTCAACCCACTCTTTCCGGGTGATCACTGTATTTACTAGTTTAACAGTGGGAAACATTACCCTTTTGCTATTACATTGAATATGGAAAAAATTGCTTTTCGCATGCCAATTTCTTTCAGAAAATGCGGACTTCGGGAAAAATCTTTCCCATTCTATTTGAGGAAAGGGCTCAATAAGCCTTCCGTCTTCTGCAACGATTTTACCTCTGGCTATAACCTTTTCCGGGGTGGGATGAAGCAAATCTTTCAAAACAAGGATATCAGCATCTCTTCCAGGGGCAATTCCTCCGATTTTGTTATCGAGGCCAAAATAAACCGCAGGGTTAATCGTTGACATCCTATAAGCGAGTATAGGATTGATGCCTTCTTTAATGGCGATTTCAATAAGATGGTTAGTAATTCCAACTTTTTCATAAAACGCCGGTGTTGAGGCATCTGTTGTCAACATCATTCGATCCGTTAATACATTGTTTTTTCTCACCGTTTTCAAGATGTCGCTCAAATCTTGTCTGAGTGAACTCTCTCTCAACATGATGTAGATGCCGAGCCTTAATCTCTCAAGAACCTCTTTACCATTTATACTCTCGTGGCAGGACTCTATACCAGCCCGGGAGATGACGTTTAGTTTATCATAGTTAGCACCTGCTGTGTGACCATCAACCCTTTTCCCAAGCGTTTTCGCACAGCTTATCATCTTCATAATTTTGGAATTTCCCTTCAGTAACTCCGGCCATCTTGTGATCTCTCCAAGAGATTGCACCAAGGGATTTTTTAAGAGTCTCACCAAATTATTCACCGAAAAGAGCTCATCTTCCTTTTCCATGGGCGTTTGTGGAACTGCTCTGCAAAACCAGAAGAACTTTATGGGCATATCTAGAAAGGCATCCATAAACTCTTCGAAAAGCTCTATGCCCATTAACATGTAAAAGATTAAATTATCACAGAAAAGGGTAGTTGTCCCCAATCGACACGCCTCTTCACCAAATGATGCGGGATTGTAAATAAGCCAGGGGTGACAGTGAGGTTCGACGTATCCGGGGACAAGGAGCTTGTCCCTCATATCCAGGACCAAGGTTCCATCTCCTAGGATGTTTGAACGCCGGCCAACATACCAGATCTTTTCTCCCTTTATAGCAATGTTCACCTTTTTCAATTCCCCAGAATACACATTCAGTACAGTTCCACCCTTTAGAAAAACATCTGCCTTGTCTTTAGATGATGAATCACCGGTTTTGAATTGAGGAGATGGATGCTTAGGATTTATCATTTTTCATTGAATGATTTGATCTTTTATATTTATTTAGCCCCTGCAAAGAACAATTGGGCTATCAATCCCGCAATGGGTGAGAAGAAGAAAGTGCTTGCGATGCGAATTAGGGTAAATTTCCAACCCAATATTCCCACCTCCATCGGCAAACGGCCCACTGCCCATAATGACCATGCTGTTAAATATGCGACCATTGTCCCCACACCGGCACCAGCCCTTAAGAGCCCAGCAACGATGGGTAGACTCACATAAGGGCCTCCGGGGGATAAGCCACCGGCTACAGTCCCGATAAGTATCCCCCGTATACCAGATTCTGCACCAATTAATTTTGCCAATAGTTCTCGAGGCAACAAGACCTGAACCATCCCGGCCACGATAAACGCAAAGACCAGCAGAGGCAGGATTTCAATCATCATGTTCAGAGCTGATCTCATCCCGCTGATATGTTCCCCTTCTCCTTTGTAGTAGCCTATTAAAAGGAGGACAATTGCCAGTGTCCCCATTATTATTGTCGGAATTAGCATAGTTGTGTCCCCCCCTTTTTATCCGTATTTTTCGCCAATGTTATGTCACCTCTTCTATGACTATGTTTCTCAGCAATCCAATCGCCGCTGACCACTTCTGAAATGATTGAGATTTTAGTTGCCTCATAATACTTCTTTCCATTTCCATATGGAATTGCTAAAATAAAAAAATAATGATAGCGATTGA
>QMLM01000198.1 GCA_003646745.1 Deltaproteobacteria bacterium
CTCATAAATACAAATACCCAAGAAATCTCTAATTCTCATTGACAAAGTACGTTTTTTGTGGAAATAATAAAGTTTAGGATGAATGAGTATTAATTTTAAATTCTTATAGTTGAGAAGGGGGGAGAGAAATGGAGATAATGCATCAAATTAAGGATTATGCAACGCAGCAAATTGTTAAGAAGATCATATCTCTCTTAGGAAAGGCATCTGATAGCCGCTTGATCCAAATGACCTATTTGGGAGAAAAGTTGACTTCTGATCCAGAGGTTAGGAGGGCTATCCAAAAGATCCGATATTTTCTCCAAAATGGACATCCTGCTAAAGAGATCTTTTACCGGGTCTTAAATTACCTAAGATATGAAAACCAAGTGAAGTTATTTTACACCTTATTCAACAATGCCTGGTTTTTTGGAGGGAAAAAGCGGGATGCCTTTGAAAGAGAACATGGCTACAGGCCACCTTTTATCATGATCTTGAGCCCTACTATGAGGTGCAATTTGCGCTGTAAGGGTTGTTATACCCTGGGATATGGCTTAAAACCTGAGCTAGAATATGAGTTAGTCGATAGAATCCTTTACGAGTGTGAGGAGCTCGGGATATATTTTGTGACCATCCTGGGAGGGGAACCTTTACTCTATCCTAACCTCTTTGAGATAATTGAGGGACATCCAGATATCTTTTTCCAGATCTACACCAACGGGACATTGATGACCAAGGAGAAGGCAAAAAGGTTTGCTGACATGGGAAATGTAGCGGTGGTTGTAAGTATTGAGGGAGATGAACAGGAAACGGATAGCTGGCGCGGCAAAGGGGTTTACAAAAAGATAATGGAGGCCTTCGAGCACCTTAATGAAGCCAGGGTATTGATGGGTACCTCAGCTACTGTAACCCGAGAAAATGTAGAGGTAGTTTCTTCTTTTGAATTTATCGATAAGATGATTGAGTATGGTTCCATTGCTCAGATGTACTTCCTCTACATCCCAGTGAACGGTCAAGCTGATTTCTCTCTCATGGTGACCCCGGAGCAAAGAGATCTGCTACGCAGGCAGGTGATTGCTATTAGAAATACCAAACCCATCTTCGTTTTGGACTTCTGGAACGACGGCCCTTATGTACAGGGATGCATAGCAGGAGGAAGGCGCTATTTCCATATAAACGCCAAAGGTGATGTAGAGCCATGTGTTTACACCCACATCGCTGTGGATAACATCCGTCACACCACCTTAGCTGAGGCCCTTAACAGTAAGCTCTTTCGGGCGGTGCGTGCCAGACAGCCACATAATGAGAATCATCTGCGTCCATGTATGATCATCGATAATCCTCACGTCATGCGCGAACTCATTGCTGAGGTGAAACCAAACTTTACTCATCCTGGAGCAGAGGAAATCTATACGGAAAAGAGGGAAATGATGGATCAATATGCCAACAGGTGGGCTCAATTAGCGGATAAGATATGGGAGGAGGAATATGTAGATAAAAGGCCTGTAAACTGAGGTTCCTCAAATGAGGATCCTGTTAATACAACCCCCCAGCGGAGGGATCGGATTCACTGATTTGATCCGAGGGGAACCTCTGGGACTGGAGATGGTAGCGGGGGCCCTAGAAGGTCATGAGGTGAAGATTTTAGATCTACGGCTGGGGGGAAATCTTTTTTCTACCCTTTCCTCATTTAAACCTGATCTGTGCGGGATTAGCTGCTCCTATACCATAGATTGTTATCCCACAATCAAGATAGCGCAAAAAATAAAAAATTTTTTTCCTGATACCTTCGTCTTTGTAGGGGGACACCACGCCTCTTTGAACCCTGCAGATTTCGCTACAGAGGCAATAAATGCTGTAATCATCGGAGAGGGTGAAGAAACCACTAAAGAACTAATTGAGACCTGGGAGAAAAAAGGAGATTTAAGAGAGGTCGCCGGAGTTGCCATAAATGATGTCAATGAACAGATCATCACCTCTGTCCGTCCCTTGATAGAAGACCTCGACACACTCCCATTTCCTCAAAGGGCAAACAAAAAAGGAGGGAACGGCTATCATTTGGGGTTCCAAAAGCCCTTGGCCCTAGTGGAGACATCAAGGGGATGTTTTTACCAGTGCTCATTTTGTAGTGTGTGGCAATTTTACCGCAGAAGATATAGGTCGAAAAGTCCTGAAAGGGTGATAGAGGAATTAAGGTACGTGAAAGAGCCTTATATCCTCTTTGTCGATGACAACTTTTTAGTAGATGTTAGCAGGGCGGAAAAGATAGCCCATATGATTAAGGCCGAGAAGATAAAAAAATCCTATACCTTTCAGGCACGAAGTGACACCATCGCTCGGTACCCTGACATCCTGAGATCTTGGAAGGAGGTAGGTCTGAGAGGAGTATTCATCGGGTTTGAGAAGATCGAAGATGAGGGGTTGCAAGCCATTCACAAGAACAATGAGGCAGAAAACAATGAAAAGGCCCTCCGCATTTTACAAGCGCTGAACATAGACATCTGGGCATCTTTCATCGTGGACCCAGATTACGATTGCGAAGATTTCGAAAGACTAAAGAAATATATCATCAGTCGCAACATAAAGACACCCACCTTCTCTGTGCTTACCCCCCTGCCAGGAACACAGTTATTTTATCAATTAAGGGAGCGGCTTATAACTGAGGATTATAACCTTTTTGACATCGCTCATGCAGTTTTACCTACCAAGCTTTCCCTCAAAGAATTCTATAAAGAGTTCTGTTCTCTTTATCATCTTCCCTACTCTAAGTATCAACTCATCTGGGAAGGGTTCAGGGCGTGGCTTATGCGTGGGTTCTCCCTTTCCCGCCTACTTACTATGCTGCAAGCGGCCAAGAGATTATCTGATCCTAAATATTACCTCATTGCCCATGAGCATCAGAAGGATCAAAAATCACCACCGTCCAATGCCTTGGCAAAGGCATCTACTACCTGAGGATCAAACTGGGTCCCGGCATTCCTCTTTAGTTCCTCAACCGCCTCCTCCTTACTCATCCCCTTCTGGTAAGGCCGATCGGTGATCATCGCATCAAAGGTGTCGGCCACGGCGATGATCCTGGCATGAAAGGGGATTTCTTCTCCTTTCAACCCCTCCGGGTATCCAGAACCGTCATAATGTTCATGATGGTACTTGATTGCTGGAATAATAGACCTTAATTGCTTTATATGTCCCAATATATCTGCTCCCAAAAGAGGGTGTTTCCTCATAATGTCAAACTCCTCAGCGGTCAACTCATCGTCTTTGTTAAGGATATAGTCTTTGATCCCCACCTTTCCTATATCATGTAGGATAGCTGCTAACATCAACTGCCTTTTTTCTTCAGGGGGCAACCCCAGTTGGTTGGAGATCGCCATACAGACCTTTAGGACCCTCTGCGTATGCCCCCCGGTATAACTATCCCTCTTTTCAATGGCCTCTGATAGGGCTTTAACAAGTTGCAAGGCCATTTCGTTCAATTCCTCATACAATCTAGCATTGTCTAAAGCAATGGCGATTTGATCGGCCAGCGATTGAAAAAGTTCTAGATCCTCTTGTGTAAAGTCACCGTCCCTTTTGTTTATCCCCTGAACTACCCCTATTATCTCCTCTTTAGTCCTCAAGGGGACACAAATGAGGTTATGGGTGACAAAATCAGCGGCCTCATCTACTTCCTTAAAAAAACGAGGGTC
>QMLM01000199.1 GCA_003646745.1 Deltaproteobacteria bacterium
AAAAGGCATTTTCCAAAGGGGTTTATATTTTCCATGATGGCTCATATTATATCACCTCTGCCCTGTCAAGGTCGAAGGGGCCCTTTCTCAAAAAGGAACTTGGGCAATGTCCTTTCAGTTTTTTTCGGTTGTTGATATAATGCCTGCATAGGAACTTTCAGGAGGTAAGAGATGGACCTTTCAATTTTTGAAGGGATGGAGCCTTTGGAGCTGAGGAACTATGTTGAGTTTTTGCTTTGGCATTACCGGGTGGTGGATGCCTTTTGGTTTATCTTCGTTGGCCAGGAGTTTGATCAACAGACGGCCGAGAGGATCAATGAGCGGGTCTGGTCGAAGGTGGCGGGGATGGCTGCTAAAGATCTGGTTCGACGGTTTAAGGTTGAGGAAAAAGGGTTGCAGGGGTTTGTCAAGGCCATTAAGTACTTCCCTTGGCATATCTTGGTGGGCTATGATATTCAGGAAAAGGATGAGGAGGTTATTATTACCGTTCCTCACTGCCCCACACAAGAGGCCCGCCTTAAAAGGGGGTTAAAGGAGTTTAACTGTAAAGAGATGCACCGGGGTGAATTCACCAGTTTTGCCCATGAAGTAGATAACCGGATAGAAGTAGAGTGCCTTTTCGCCCCTCCTGACCCACATCCGGATGATATCTTTTGTCAATGGCGATTCACCCTTAAAGAGACCCCTGACAGCTATATTAGGGGATAGATCATTAAAGTTGTTTATGTTACTGTCTTGCCTAGGATTAAACGATGACCTCTATCTCTCTGTGACAATGGGGGCACTTTTTGTTACGTAACCATTTCTTCCTTATCTGATAGCCGATTCTCTCTATGAGCAAAGTGCCACAAGACGGACAGTAGGTGTTCTCATAGCGATAAGCAGGAATATTGCCGAGGTAAGGATAATAGATTCCCGCCTCTTTTGCCATTGTGTAGGCGAATTCCATTATTCCTTTCGGTGTTGGTGGTTGATGATAGTGATAGGCAGGAAAATACCTGGTAAAATGAAGAGGGGTCTCCGGCCCCAGATTATCTAGGTGCTTTTGGATCAGTCTTTTTATTTTATCCCCTTGGTCATTTAGTCCCGTTACAATCAAATGAATTATCTCCACATGGATCCCCATCTCTTTAGCTGCTCGAGCATTGCGCCAGATGATCTCCTCTTTTGCACCCTGTAGATACCCTTTGTATAGCTCTTTATCCCCTTTTATATCTATATTGATCGCCTCCATTCCAGCCTTTTTTAACATCCTCAAGGCATCTAGGCTGAGATAGCCATTGGATACAAAGGAACCGTAAAGCCCTTGAGCCTTACCCTGTTTGAATACTTCTAAGGCATACTCAAACAATAGCGTCGGTTCCTGGAAGCTGACACAGAGCCCCTCGTCTCCGCATTCTCTGGCTGTCGCGACCACCCTTTCGGGAGGTATATATCTCGCCCCTTTAGGATTTGGGGCCTTCTTGGAGAGATGCCAATTCTGGCACCATGGACAGGTGAAATTGCAAGACCAAGTGGAGAAGGTAAGGGCGCTGGAGCCGGGGTGAAAATGGAAAAATGGTTTTATCTCAATAGGCCTTGACTCTAAGGCGCTGAGGTCTCCATAGACTAGGGTATAGAGCCTCCCCTCTATGTTTAGCCGTGTCTGACAAAATCCGCTCTCACCTGGGGGGATAAGGCACCTGCGTTCACACAGGCCGCACCGCACTCTCCCATCCTTTAATGATTCATATAAAATAGCCTCCTTTACCGTGGGTAAATTCGTTAACATATCACTCTAGGGGTGTTAATTATAAAGGGTTTTAAACCCCTTTCGGCCTCCTGGGCTTTGTGATAGATTTCATACGACATACGAAGAGGTAGCGAAAATGGAGGAAAGGGATAAGCTGTCTATCATCATCAAGCACTGGATAGAACACAACTGTAGCCACTTGGAAGAGTATCGTAGGTGGGCTCAGAGGGCAGCAGAGCTGGGATTGGAGCGAGTGAAGACTAGGATCGACGAGGCTATACACGAGCTCTCCCAATCCAACAACTGCCTGGAGGAGGCTTTGAAGGAGTTAAAGCCCCTCTAGGTATCTACGAAGTCTCTCCATTGCTTCCTCTATGTTTTCCAGCGAATTGGCATAGGAGAAGCGCAGAAACCCCTCGGCCCTGCTCCCGAAGTCTGTACCCGGGGTCACGCCCACCCTGGCCTTTTCCAAAATATCGAAGGCCAGACGGTAAGAGTCAGAGGAGAATTTTTGTGCATTGGCCAGGATATAGAAGGCCCCCGTAGGCTCCACCGCCACCCTCAGACCTAGCTGCTGCAGCTTTTTAAGCATAAACTCCCGACGCCGGTTGTAGATCTCTTTCATCTCCTCTACCTCTTTTTGTGCCTCACGCAGCGCAGCAATCCCCGCCCATTGGACGAAGGAGTTAGGAGAGATGAAGAGGTTTTGCTGCATCACCTGCATAGGGCGGATGAACTCCCTCGGGGCGATCAGATATCCCAAACGCCACCCCGTCATGGCGTAGAGTTTGGAGAAGCCGTTGAGGACGAAACAATGGTTGGTAAACTCCAAAATGGTGTGTTCCTTTCCCTTGTAGACAAGGCCATGGTATATCTCATCGGAGATGATGTAGGTAGGCAGGGAGGCGATCTCCTCCATCCTATTTTGCTCCATAACTATGCCCGTAGGGTTGGAGGGGGAGTTGATGAGGACCCCTTTGGTGCGGGAGCTGATTCTTTCCCTTATCCGTTGAGGGAGATATTGAAAGCCTTCTGTCTCTTCGGTCTCCACAAATATGGGTTTCCCCCCTGCATAGGAGATGATGTTAGGGTAACAGGGGTAGTGAGGGTTGGGGAGGATCACTTCGTCCCCTGGCTCCAACAGGGCGGAGAAGAGCAAAAGCATCGCCGGGGAGGTCCCCGAGGTGATCAGAACTTGTTCCGGGGAGATCTCCACCCCGTATTTCTCCCCATACTTTTCACAGATGGCCTCTCTAAGTTGCAAAAGCCCCTGACTGTGGGTATAGTGGGTTTTCCCCTCTCTGATGGCCCGCAGGCAGGCCGCCTTTATCGATTCAGGGGTGTCAAAGTCAGGTTCTCCTATCTCTAGGTGGATCACCTCTTCTCCGCGACGTTCCATCTCCTGGGCTCGCTCCAGAACATCCATTACGATGAAAGACTTCATATCCTTGGCCTTCGGTGCAATCATCTTTTTCTCCTTATCCGCACTTTTTTCCCTTTCCCCCACCCCCTGGCGTGATGAAGACTCCTTTCACGAAGGGAGATTTCCAGAAATCCAGCGCTGCCCCACAGGGCAATGATCTCCCCTTCTGCTCCCTCGGAGTAAGATGATCTAATGCCCTTTATCTCTTCACCCGCTATTTCTATCTCCACCTTCTCGTCGGGGGCGAGTTTTCTTAAGGCTTCTCGGGTGATATTGGTGATGAGGTTGCCGAAGTGATCAACATGGATTATCTCTCCCAGCAGGGTTTCATCTTCTTGGAAGGAGCTAGGGATATTTAGGGTGACCAGGTCGTTGCAGTCTAAGGCGGGACCCATCTGCTCGGGGGAGGTCCCCAGGGATAGATGGGCGGCGGCAGGAGCGAAGATGTCCCTCCCGTGGAAGGTCTGACTCACTTGCGGGAGGAAAAATCTCCTTTCGGCTAACTCATAGAC
>QMLM01000200.1 GCA_003646745.1 Deltaproteobacteria bacterium
GGATAGGGGTCTAAAAAGCCGTTCACCCCCGCATAAATAATTAAGATCTGATTCTCCACCGGCAGGGGTTGATATTGATCTTGTTTCAATATTTCCACCAAGCGCTCGCCCCTGGCCAATTGAGCCTGGGTGGCCTTATCGAGATCACTCCCAAATTGGGCAAAGGCGGCCATCTCACGATATTGGGCCAGATCCAGCCGCAAAGAACCGGCCACCTGTTTCATGGCCTTGATCTGAGCGTTTCCTCCAACCCGGGAGACCGACAGCCCCACATTGACAGCAGGCCTGACCCCCGAGTAGAAAAGATCGGTCTCTAAGTAGATCTGACCATCGGTAATGGAGATGACATTAGTGGGAATATAGGCAGAAACGTCCCCGGCCTGTGTCTCAATGATGGGCAGCGCCGTCAGGGACCCTCCTCCTAATTTGTCGTTGAGCTTTGCTGCCCGCTCCAACAACCGGGAGTGCAAATAGAAGATATCACCTGGATAGGCCTCGCGGCCAGGAGGGCGGCGCAACAGCAGTGACATCTGGCGATAGGCAACGGCATGCTTGGAAAGGTCGTCATAGACACAGAGGGCATGTCTGCCGGTATCGCGAAAGTACTCTCCCATGGTACATCCGGCATAAGGGGCTATGTATTGTAGAGGAGCAGGCTCGCTGGCGGTAGCCGAGACCACAGTGGTGTACTCCATAGCCCCATATCGTCTGAGCCTATCCACTACCTGGGCCACTGTGGATTGTTTCTGGCCAATGGCTACGTAAATGCAATAGACATCTTTACCTTTCTGGTTGATAATGGTATCAACAACCAAGGCGGTCTTCCCTGTCTGACGGTCACCGATGATGAGCTCCCTTTGGCCCCTTCCGATGGGTATCATAGAGTCGATGGCCTTTATCCCTGTCTGGAGGGGTTCCTTCACCGGCAGCCTCCATACTACCCCAGGGGCCTTCTCCTCTATGTTGCGGTACTCTTTGGCCTCAATGGGCCCCTTGCCGTCGAGGGGCTGACCCAGGGGATTTACCACCCTGCCGACGAGGGCCTCGCCCACAGGAACCTGTACGATTCGGCCGGTCCTTTTTACTATGTCACCTTCCTTTATATGACGATCTTCCCCCAGCAACGCCGCACCTACATTATCCTCCTCTAGGTTAAGAACCATCCCCATAATTCCATGGGGAAACTCCAACAGCTCTCCAGCCATGGCCTTCTCCAGACCATATATCCTAGCGATACCATCCCCTACTGAAAGAACCACCCCCGTCTCACTTACCTCCACCCTCTTCTCGTAGTCCCTGATCTGCTTTTCGATGATCTCGCTTATTTCCTCTGCCCTTATCTGCATTTTCATCACTCCTTTGTTAGAATTTCCCTAAATCTCTCCAGCTGGGTCTTTACGCTTCCATCATACACCATTCCCCCAATCTTCGCCACCACCCCTCCGATAAGAGAGGGGTCCTTTTCCACCTCCATAACTACATTTTTCCCCACCAACCCCTCTAACCCTTGGCTCAACTGCTGCAATTTATCCTTGGAGAGATCATAGGCAGTAACTAGCAGTACCCGCGCCCTACCGGCTGCTTCATCCACCAGTTGCTGATAAATAGAGATAATATCCGACAGATACCTCATCCTATTTTTGTCCACCAGGATATGGAGAAAGTTGATGACAATGGGGCTAAGACCCAATCTTTCCCCTAATTCTGTTATGATCGCCTTGCGTTTGGGGATGCCAATGGCTGGATTGATTAAAACCTCCCACAACCCTTCCTTCTCCTGAAAGAGGGAGGCAAAGGCCTTAAGCTCCTCCCAATACCTCTCGTAATTTCCATCCTGTCGCCCTATATTCATCAGGGCCTTGGCATACCTCCGAGCAATCTTTCTGTTGATCAATGCAACCCCCTTACCCGCTCGATATACTCGTCCACTAACCTCTCATGATCTCTCGGTTGCAGATGCTTTTTCAACAGATTTTCTGCCAACTGCACCGTCATAGCCGCCATTTCCTCCTTCAGCCTCAACTTGGCCATCTTCAGTTCTTGCTCGGCGCTGAGACGGGCCTGTTCTTTGATCTTTTCAGCCAACTGTTTGGCTTCCTGGATGATCCTCTCCTTCTCTTTCTCCCCTTCTTTTATCAGGGCCTGACGGATCCCTTCAATCTCTTGATCCAACCTCTTTCGCTTCTCCTCATACTCCCGATATTTTCTCTCCCCTTCAGCCTTGGCTCTCTCGGCCTCCTCCAGAGCCCTCCTTATGGACTCCTGCCTGTTCTTCAAAAAAGAATTAAGGGGCCTCTTTAGCACCTTGTAAAGAAGAAAGACCAATACGGCAAAGTTTATCACCTTCCACAATAGGTCCCACCACATATACTGCCAAACTCCTCCCTATCTCTTTATAGGCTTCTTCCCAAGACCTTCTCAGCGATCTCCTTCGCCATATCCCCCCTTCTGCGCTCCAGTTCGGCGAGGACCTGCCTGCTGTCCCTCTCTATCTGGGCCTTTACCTTAGCGATCTCCTCCTCTACCTCTTTTTGGACCCTTTCCAGTATCAGCTTTCCTTGCTGCGAGCCTGCATCTCGAATACGCCCCCTCTCTTCCAGGGCTTGAAGCCTTCCCTTGTTTAGCCCATCCTCAAATTGAAGGCGTCTGCGCTCCGCCTCCTCGTGGAGTCTGTTGGCCTCCTCTTCATCTGCTTGGATCTTGGTCCGGCGCTGCTCAAGAAACCTCAGAAAAGGCTGAAAAAAAGTCTTGTTCAATATAAGCATCAGGGTAATAAAAAGAATGGCCTGAATGATCAAACTATTATTGATGTTGATCACGCCTTTGCCCCCTTATAGATTAGAATAGATTAGATAGGTAGAGTTAGTTTAGTGATGACCCCCCCTTTATAAGAACTGGAAGAAGTAGAGATAATTATTTACCCGAAAAGACAGAATATTGCAAGCCCTAAAATAAACAGGTGCATTATCCCTTAAGGAAAGTTCAAGGGAGTAGAGACTTCCTCTTGGGGGAAATTGCTCCCCAGATGCCGATACTCTTTCCTCACCCCCTCCAGGGATACCTCCTCTCCCCTTGCCCTACGCAATAGTAGCAGCAGAAGATAACAATGGCACCTTTCCAGTCGAAAGGGGCGGACTTCGACGATCCGCAGGGCCTCCTTTAGCAATCTATCGGCCTCGGCAAACTCTCCCCTCAGAAGGGAGAGCTCCGCCTTACCCAAGAGGGTATAGATTATGCCCCTTTGATCTCTTGTAGACCGGAAAATATCCTCGGCAGCCTGAAAGGATCTTAATGCATCCTGGGACCTCCCCACCATTTTGTATGCCGTACCCTCCCCCCACAGCGTATAGGCATAACTTATGCGATCCCCTATTTCCTGATAGAGGGCGGTGGCCTGTGAGAAGTACCTGAAGGCCTTCTCAAATTCACCACCCACCCGGTGGGCATTGGCCATACCACAAAAAGAATAGGCAGTCCCAAAGGTATCTCCGAGCTCCTCCAGTATGCGATGAGCGCGACTGTAGTGGGTGAGGGATTCCCGGTAGTGGCCCATGACCCTAGAGACCCCACCTAAACCGCATAAAGAATATCCCATCCCTGCTTGGTCTTCCATCCCTTCAAAGAGGAAGAGAGCTTCCTCAA
>QMLM01000201.1 GCA_003646745.1 Deltaproteobacteria bacterium
AAGTTGCGCAAGGTGAAGGTTCAAGAGGCGGTGGGAATGGTATTGGGGCATGACCTTACCAGGATAGTCCCTGGGGAGTTCAAAGGAGCGGCCTTTAAAAAAGGGCACATCATCCAAGAAGAGGACATACCCCTCCTATTAGATACAGGAAACGAGTATATTTTTGTTCTAGAGTTAAAAGAGGACGAACTCCATGAAGATGAGGCAGGGATGCGTATCGCCAGGGCCATCGCAGGACCAGGAATAGAATTCACCCCCCCAGAGGAAGGCAAGGTATCAATGCGCGCTAAGTGGAAGGGGTTGTTGCGAATAGATGCCTCCCTTTTAGAGGAAATCAACTCCATGGGGGATATCATCGTCTCCACCCTCCACAACTACACCCCCTGTGAGAGGGAAACTACTGTCGCCGCCACTAGAATAATTCCCCTCACCATTGCTGAGCAGAAGGTAAAGGGGGTAGAATATAGGTGCAAAAGAAAAAAGGTGGTGGATATTACCCCCTATAAGATAAAAAGGGTAGGAGTGGTTGTAACCGGCAGCGAGGTATTTCATGGACGAATTAAAGAAAGCTTTGATGAGACGGTGGGAAGGAAAATAAAAAGCTACGGGGCCACCATTCTGGCGAAAGACGTCGTCCCCGATGATCCCGGGGAAATCGCCCATTCCTTGCGAAGGCTAAAGGATACAGGAGTAGAGGTCCTTTTGACCACGGGGGGGCTTTCCATCGACCCTGGAGACGTCACTAAAGAAGGGGTGAAGAGAGCTGGAGCAAAGGTTATCTCTTATGGCTCCCCAGTTCTTCCCGGTGCGATGTTCCTTTACGCCCTCTTGGACGGAATCCCCCTTCTGGGGCTCCCAGCCTGTGTCTTTTATTATAAAACTACCATCTTTGACCTTATCTTCCCCCGGGTATTGGCAGGCCAGCAGATCACCCGCAGGGATATAATAAAGATAGGGCATGGAGGGTTGTGCCTGGGGTGTGAAGTCTGCCGCTTTCCCATCTGCCCCTTCGGCAAGGGATAAACTAATGGATGATAAGATCTCTTTGAGGAATCTACGTGTGATGATCAAGGCGGCAGGGGAGATGGCCAGCGGTGTGGCCCATAGGCTCTTTCGTTCCCGTCTGAAGGTCTTTCTTACCGAGATCCCGCAACCTCTCTGCATTAGGAGAGAAGTCTCTTTCTGTGAAGCGATCTTCCTGGGAGAAAAGGAGGTAGAAGGGATAAAAGCCAAATATATCTCCACCCCACAAGAGGTCTATACTACCTGGGAGGAGGGAAAGATACCCCTGCTCGTCGACCCAAAGGGGACCTCTCGTGAGGTTATAAAGCCCCATGTGATTGTGGACGCCATCCTAGCCAAGAGGAACACCGGCACATACAAAGGGGACGCCCTTGTTGTCATCGGTTTAGGACCGGGCTTTTGGGCAGGCAGAGATGTGGATGTCGTCATTGAGACAAACAGGGGACATCACCTAGGTAGAATTATCTACGAGGGCCCAGCACAACCGGATACAGGGGTACCCGGAGAGATCGCCGGGGTGAGTGCCCAAAGGGTGCTGCGGGCACCCAGGGATGGAATATTTCGCCCGGTGAAGAGAATCGGGGATATGGTTGAGGCTGGGGAGGTGGTGGCCTGGGTAGAAGGGGAGCCGATGAAAACAGCTATAGCGGGGGTGATTCGAGGACTGCTACGCGAGGGAATGGAGGTACACAAGGGGCTAAAGGCCGGCGACGTGGACCCAAGGGGGTTGAGGGAAAATTGTTATACCATCTCCGATAAAGCCAGGGCCATTGGAGGTAGCGTCTTGGAGGCCATCCTCGCCCGCTTTAACACTTAAGATGAATCCCAAAGTAATAAAAAAGATAAACAAGCTCTGGAAAGGTGTATATCCATATTTGGCCCGTTACATCATAGACCTATGTGGTCGTCAGGAAGGAGATGCGTTGGAGCTAGGTCCTTTTTCGGGGGGGATAGCCAAGGAACTTCTCAGCCTTTCGTCTGCCTGGAAGGTAGTGGTAGCTGGTGAGCCACAAGAGGTCTTTGACCCTCTGAAAAAGGAGATAAGGGGAACCCCTGTGGCAGAAAGAATGATGATCAGACCTTCACCTCTTTCCCCATTGACCTTTATGGACCAAAGTTTTGACCTAGTGATCTTCCGAGGAGCCCTTTTTTTCCTTACCCCCACTATTCTACGAGAGGCTTACAGGGTCCTGAGACCTCGAGGACTTGCCATCTTGGGGGGCGGATATGGCCCCTACACCCCTCGGTCGGTAATGGAAGAAATAGCGCAAGAGTCGAAGAGGTTGAACAAACTGCTGGGAAAGAGGTGGATAACAGAAGAAGAATTGGTCGGGATGGTCCAAGAGGCCTCTCTAGGGGAGGAGGCAGAAATCTCACAGCGAGGTGGGCTGTGGGTGATCTTGAAAAAGAAGGAAACTTGGAGTGAAAGGGACCTTACCCTGTCAGAGGCCCTCTGCCTCACAAACCATGAAGTCATCTCCTTAGTGGGGGGAGGGGGAAAAACAACCCTGATGTTCTCTCTGGCGAAGGAATTAAGGGGGAAAGGGTTAAAAATCATAACCAC
Organism: Deltaproteobacteria bacterium; assembly: GCA_003646745.1. Taxonomy (GTDB): domain Bacteria; phylum Desulfobacterota; class B13-G15; order B13-G15; family RBG-16-54-18; genus B11-G15. Next base: position 2,588 of record QMLM01000201.1, read on the forward strand.
CACTACCACAAAAATCTTTGAGCCTGCTGCAGGACAAACCCCCTGTCTGGTGATAGAAGAAGACCAAAAGCAGGCCATTGAATTGGTTAAGGAGGGACTAAACTGCCACGGTCATGTAACTCTAGCTGCCAAAAGGTTCCCCGGAGGGAAGATAGGGGGGGTAAACCCCGATCTTGTGGGCAGAATTGCCCAGGAGCTACAAGTGGATCACCTCATCGTGGAGGCCGATGGGGCCAAGGGTCTTCCCATCAAGGCACCGGGAGATCATGAGCCTGTCGTGCCGCAAACTACATCCACCCTGATCCCTATTGTAGGAATAGACGCCTTAGGGAGGCCTCTAGGAGAAGAAGAGGCCTTTCGCCCTGGGCGCATTGCAGAACTTACCGGGGCGCGGATGGGAGATCCTATAACCCCCCCCATTGTGGCTACCTTGATCACCCACCCCCATGGGCTCATTAAAGGGGCACCCCTAAGGGCGAGGATAACCCCCTTTCTGAATAAGGTGGAAACCTCGGAGCAGGAGAGAAGGGCGACAGAGGTGGCTCATGAGGTATTGCGCAATGGAGACCGACGAATAGGAATGGTCGTGCTGGGAAAACTCTTTTATCACCACCCAATAGTAAAGGTTATCAGGAGGGAAAAGTGAAAGAGATCTATGAGGAGATCTTGCGGCTTTTTTCGGAGGATAAAGGGGTAATTATGGCCACTGTCATCCAGCACTCAGGCTCCGCTCCTCGAAAAAGGGGGGCGCAAATGTTGATCAAAGAAGATGGGTCGTTCGTGGGAAGCATTGGAGGCGGACGCCTAGAGGCCGAGGTCTTAAAAGAGGCCAGAGGCATATGGGCCCAGAAGGAGGCGAAGATCTTGGCCTTCCACCTCACAGGACAGGAGGTGTCCGAGACGGAGATGCTGTGCGGTGGAGAGGTCGAAGTCTTTCTTGAACCCCTCTCGCCAGAGATAAAGGAAATTTATGCCAAGGTAGTGGAGATAAAAAAAAGAGCAGCAGAGGGGATTTTGGTCACCTTTATCGCCACTGGCCCCTC
>QMLM01000202.1 GCA_003646745.1 Deltaproteobacteria bacterium
CCTAATAGAGGTGAACAGGAGGGGGATACCCACGCTATTGTTTAATGGAAGGATCTCAAAACGTTCCTACAGATTTTATCGTCCCCTGCGGTTTTTTTTCCGGAGGGTGTTAAGGAACTTTGACGTTCTATGTTTGCGCTCCAACACTGATAGAGAGCGAATGGTGAAACTGGGGGCAGATCCCCAGGCCATTCATGTTACTGGAGATCTCAAGTTCCATCTCTCCTTTACCCTAGCGCAGGAGGAGGTTGAAAGGGTAAGAGAGAATTTGATGTTGCCAGAAGGGGCTCCGGTCTTTATTGCTGGCAGCACTCACGAGGGGGAAGAGGGGATGATTTTAGATGTCTTTAAGGAATTAAAGATTGATTTTCCCCGGCTCATCTTGATCCTGGCCCCCAGACATCTGCAGAGGGTTCCACGGTTGGAAGGGCTTTTGGACTCGCGGGGGGTTATATGGGTGAAGAGGACTACGATAGATGAACAAAGCCAGCCGAAGGAGGTCATTTTGTTGGATACCGTGGGTGAGCTTGCCGCTATCTATGCTTTGGGGACGGTTACATTTGTGGGGGGGAGTTTCTCCAAGGTAGGGGGTCACAATATCTTGGAGGTCTTGGCCCACGGCAAGGGAGTGGTTTTTGGTCCCCATATGGAGAATTTCGCCGAAGTGGCGCAACTGGTAATAGAGAAAGGGGCAGGGGTACAAGTTAGAACCCCTGATGAACTGAAGGAGGTCCTGAGGGGACTTCTCGATGATCCACACCGCAGGCAAGAGATGGGGCAGAGGGGGATTTCGCTTCTTCGGGAACATCAAGGGGCCCTGGAAAGAACCGTTGAGATAGCGAAGGACCTTTTGGGGGCTAGGATGGGATGAATCGCTGGGAGGATTATCTCTTCCAGGAGGGGGGATGGAGAGTTGAGTTCCTCCTGTTTCCCCTTCGTTTTGTCTCTTGGTTATATGGTTTAGCCCTCTGGGTTAGGGGAAGGCTTTATGAGAAAGGTCTCCTGGAAAGAAGGCGGCTGTCCTGTAAGGTCATAAGCGTAGGGAATATAACCCTAGGAGGGACGGGAAAAACGCCGATGGTTGCCTATCTGGCCAGAGAATTGCAGAAAAGAGAGGTGAAGGTTGGAGTCTTGAGCAGGGGCTATAAAGGGTTGAAGGAGAGAGAAGGGGGGGTCCTTTCTGATGGTGAGAATATATACTTGGGTCCTACCGAGGCCGGAGATGAGCCTTTCATGCTGGCCAAGATGTTAAAGGGGGTCCCTTTGTTGGTAGGGAGAGACAGATATGCACTGGGGCTATATGCCTTGGAAAGATTTGGTGTCGATGTCTTAATACTCGACGACGGTTTTCAACACCTGGGGCTCAGCCGGGACTTGGATATCGTCCTCATCGATGCCCGAAGTGGCTTTGGGAACGGACGTCTTTTCCCCAGAGGCCCCCTCAGGGAACCTATAAAGGGACTTCGTCGTGCCTCCCTATTTGTCCTCAGCAAGGTAGAGTCCCTTCAACCTCCGGGAAAGTTAGAAGAGAAGCTTCGCAATCTTGCTCCAACAACCCCTCTTTATCACAGCAGGTACAAGCCGCTTTATCTCATAGAAGCCGCTTCAGGGAAGATATTTTCTCCCCGTTCCCTTAGAGGCAAAAGAGTCCTCGCCTTTGCGGGGATTGCAGATCCCGGGTACTTCATTCATATGTTAAAGGAACTAGGGGCAGAAGTAGTAAAAGAACTCAATTTCCCCGATCATTACCGTTACGGACTTAAGGACTTGAAGAAAATGCATAAGTATATGGATAGAGTAGAAGTCATTGTGACTACTGAGAAGGATTATGTGAAGTTGCGCAATATTCCCTTAGAGGGTCTTCCACTTTTTGTCCTGGGCATCACTCAGGAGATATGGGAAGAAGAACTATTTCTTCAGAAGGTACTCTCCGTTGTCTCATCCTGATTTTAATTGGGTTTTCCCACTTAGCTGATAGGATTAATAGCTTTTTGGGAGGATATTTTCATAAAAATGAGAAAAAACCCTATCAAGTGCGTTAAGTTGACGAATTTAGACAAATAATGTAGACTTTGGGATACTTCGAAAGAGGGTTGTAAATGCGTAAAAAGCGGCCGAAGATCCTTATTGTTGATGACGAGGAGGCAATGGTCTTCAGTATCCGGGATTATCTGAGTTCTTACGCCGACTGTCTGGGTGCTACCAGCTTCGAGGAGGCTATCTCCATACTGGAGAAGGAGAAGGAGATCTCATTGGTCATCTCTGATATCAGGATGCCGGGAAGGGATGGTTTCGATCTTCTGGATTGGATTAAGGAGAAACGCCCTAAGTTGCGATTAATTATGATAACCGGTTATGGATCTCCTTCTGTAAGGGCTTTGGCTAAACAAAAAGGGGTCCTGGCATATCTGGAAAAACCTTTAGATCTTGATGGATTATTCCGCTTAGTAAAGGAATTCTTCGAGCACAAGGGATTCTCAGTGTCCATTAAGGATATGGATTTTACCGATTTGCTTCAATTTCTCTCCTTTGCCGGTAGGGCGGTGAAGGTTCAGGTAACCAATACTTTAGGAGAGGAGGGAGAGATAGGCCTGGAAGGGGATGATGTGTTGTGGGTACGTACAGGTTCTAAGGTGGGCGAGGAGGCCTTTTTCGAGATCGTGAGTTGGGAAGGGGGTGGGTTTGAGGTGCGCCCCTTACGAGAAGAAGAGCTGGGCAGACGAGAATTGAAGGCCTCCCTTTCCTATCTCCTTCTGGAGGGAGCGAGGAGGAAAGATGAATATAGCCTGCATGGAGACCAAGGGCAGACAAAGACAACTGAGGAAACCGAGCATGGAGAAGTAGATCATCCCTTAAAGTTAATATTGGAGGAGCTAAAGAAAGAAGTTCCGGGCTTTATAGCTGCAGGGATCGTCGATGTAGATGAAGGGATGCCGATCGTTGCCATCTCCACTGATCCTAGATTTGATGCGCATATAGCTGCTGCCTATTACACTGAGGTAGCAAAGGTTAATGAGAAGGCCTTAGATGCCCTAGGTGAAGGGTGTAAAATAGAGGAATTTCTTTTAACTAGCGATAAATTTTATCTTTTTTTTAAAAATTTTCCAGATACTTCCTTCTATTTCATCTTAACTGTTGCGAAGGGGGCAAATTTGGGTATTGTAAAGATGATTATGAGAAAATATGAAGATAAATTTATTAATGCATTTCCATTAAAGAAGTAATTTCTGTGATGATGTGAAATCTTATCTTCTTGTCGTAAGTGATGGTGGGAAGCTCCTCTATGCTGCTCAACAACAGTATATCATAAGACGCAAGTTAAATATTATTAAACTTGCAGAACAACTTGGCAATATCAGTGAAGCCTGCAGGAAGCTTGGAGTAAGCCGCCAACATTACTACGACATAAAGAAGGCGCTTGAGGAAGGAGGAAGAAGGTATAGAGGGTCTTTTGGAGAAAGCCCGCAACAAGCCACCGATAGTCAACCGTGTAGCCCCAGAGATAGAACAGAGGGTAGTGGAATACTGTCTTCA
>QMLM01000203.1 GCA_003646745.1 Deltaproteobacteria bacterium
ACTAATTCCTTTCCCGTACCACTTTCCCCTTGAACTAGGACAGGGGTTCGGGGGGTCTGGCTGACCAAAGAGATGAGTTCCCTCACCACATCCATTTGAGGACTTATTCCGCAGATCTCTTCATCTCCCTCTTCATCCTTGTGTTTGTAGCGTAACCTGAGGAGTTCCCCCTTTAACTCCTTGGTCTCTAAGGCTTTTTTAATCGTTAAGCGCAGTTCATCGATCTCGAAAGGTTTATTTATATAATCGTAGGCGCCTGTCTTCATCGCCTCTACTGCCGATTGCACATCGGCAAAAGCGGTCATCATGATGACAAGGGGGTCGCTGTCTATCTCCCTGATCTTCTTCAACACGTCCAGACCATTCTTATCCGGAAGCTTTATATCCAGCAGAATAAGATCAAACATTCCCTCTTGGAGGTGATGAAGAGCGTCTTCGCCCCTTTGGACAGAGGTCACCTCACAGGACATCTTTGCCAGAACCCCTGATAAGGTGCGACACATCACTTCATCATCGTCGACAATTAATATGCTAGGCTTGATTCCCATCTCTTAGCGCCATTGGGAGGGTTAAAACGAAGGTAGAGCCCTTGCCTGGGGAGCTCTCCACTTCAATCTTCCCCCCATGTCCTTGTACGATTTTATGCGTTATAGAAAGCCCCAAACCTAATCCTTTGCTCTTGGTGGTAAAAAAGGGATCGAAGATCTTGGGGAGATGTTCAGGAGCAATCCCCTCTCCAGTATCCTCAACCTTGACCTGAATCCACCCCTTCGGCGAATTTTTTCTGCTCACTTCCACCGTCAATTCTCCCCCTGCTGGCATGGCCTGAATGGCATTGAGAAAGAGATTCATGAATACCTGCTGCATCTGATTGAAATCTAAGGAAATAGCAGGCAGACTTTTAGTATATACTTCCTTTATTGTGATCCCTCTACGCTCGGCCTCCTTGGCCAAAAGGCCCTTCACCTCTTTGATGATGTCTTGGATATGACAAAGAGTAAGGTCAAGGCGTCTGGGCTTGGCAAAAGAGAAGAAAGTGCGCAGCAGATCATTGAGTCTATCAATCTCTTTAATGATCCGGTCGAGGTACTCCCTCCTAGGATCATCCTCCTGCAGCTCTTCGTTTAGGGCCTGGGCAGTGGTTTTGATTCCGGCCAAAGGATTCCTTATCTCATGGGCCAAGGTGGAGGAGAGTTCCCCCAGATATGCCAATCGGTCCATCTTGAGGATCTCTTCTTGCATCTTATAAATCTGGCTCATGTCTTGTAGATTAGCTACTTTTCCTCTCTCTCTACCTAGGGAGTCGTGGTAGGGGACTATTGATAACTTCAAGGGGGTACCCTCTTTTTTCTTGTGGAAAAAGATCTGCCCATCCAGCTTTGGCCCCTCTAGCCCTTGGGCTTCTTGGGACAGAAGGCTAAGAAGGTGTTTACCCACAAGCTGCCCCCTTTTTTCACCTAAGATCTCCACCGATGCCTTATTGGCGAAGATGATCTTCCCCACTTTATCCAAAAGGATCACCCCCATATTAATTCCATCTAAAATCTCCCTCACAAAAGGGCCATGTCCTTGCGCTTTAATGGATTTGTCGTTACCTTTCACCAGGGTTAATCCCTCCAGATCAAGGGGTTATCTGACCTGTATCGATGATCCATACCTCCCCTGCCTTCCATATCCCCTTTCCCAAAACGTAGGGTTTGTCCTTAATAGGTTGGTATTCGATCTGCTCTCGAGATACAGCTTGATCCACAATAACTGCCGCAAGGCGATCTTCGCTGACCCTTATTAGGAGCACAAGGGGGTTTTCCTCCGTCGACGGTTTGAGTCTGAATATATGGAAGAGGTTCAAAAGGGGAATCTCTCTCTCCTTCAATTTAACCCTGCCGCTCTCAATGAAAAAATCTGCCACCCATTTTCTTACAGGGAAACTCCGTAGAATTTGATCTTCGGGAAAGCCAAACAAAACCCCAGAGGCTTCAAAGATAGACACAGCCATTATAGAGACCTTGGCAGGTTGTGGTTCAAGATCTAATAGCTCACCCCCTCCTTCTAGCCTCTCATCTAACTCCACTATCTCTTCTTCTTCTCTTGCAACTGCCTCTTCCTCAGAGCTATATATCCTTTGCAGCTCCGTCTTGTAACTTGTTATCTCGCGGTGGATATCCTCCCACCTCTTTCTTTCCTCTATGACTACCCTCTCCAGCTTTTGAACTCTATCTATTAATTTCTTTATCTCTTCAAGGGAGATTTTTCTCTCAGGAGGCCTCCTGATTATTTTCTCTTCTTCAAATGATACCCTTTCCGTTTCAGGGGGTCTCCGGGTTACCCTTATTTCCTCTACCTCCTCCTTCCTCTCCCTTGGTACTTCTTCCTCTATTTTTAACCTTTGGAACTCCGCCTCTAACTCCTTTACTAAGGCCTTCTTGTCGATATCGAATGAAAACCGTTCGTCAGTCATGCCTTTGACCGCCTTCCAAGACTTCTGCAGAAACTTTAAGGCAGCAGGAGTAAGTTTATTCTCATCCAGCAGAAGTTGATAAAGGACCCTCTGGATCAAGATGACAACCTCTTTTAGCTCTTCACCACCAAAAGGAAGACCCCTTAGATCCTGGAGGAGGTTAATGGCTCTGTTTATGTGTTTGGAGTTAAGGTCCCATTCTAATGTCAATAACTGGGCCTCTACTTCTTCCAGCTTCTCCTGGAGCTTCCGAGGGGCTACTTTTTTCTCTACTGTCGCAGGGGCTGTAGGACGGGTTTGGATAGAAGGAGAGGTGCCCTTCGGTTGGGCCACCGGATCAGTTTGGCTCTTTTTTTCCACAAAGAGCTTATCTACGGCAGCCTCTATTTCCCTTTCTAGATCTGACAGATCCCAGCCACTATCTTTTCCGTTCATCAAAGTTGTCCTTTTGTTAAGACTTTTTTACTTACATCCTTCACTACCAATTTGCTTATCTCCCGCAGGGTCTCAAAGACCCCAAAACCTTTTAGGGCACTGGCGGGAAAAAAGGGTGCTTTCAGATAGGAGTTAAGATCTCTCTCCATCTCTTCAATGGTCAATACAGGAATATTGCTCCCCTCCAAATCCCTCTTATTGTATTGCATGACCAAGGGGATGTGGATGAGATCCAAGGCCCTCTCTTTGAGATTGTAGGCCAAATTTTCCAGACTCTCTATGTTCTTTTCTCTCTGCACCCTCATGGAGTCAGCCACAAATACAATTCCATCGACCCCTCTTAATACCAACTTTCTGGTGGCATCGTAGTGTACCTGGCCTGGCACAGTGTAAAGTTGCACTCTGATCTTAAAGTCCCTGATCGTCCCCAAATTAAGTGATAAGAAATCAAAGAACAAGGTCCTGTCTCCCTTCGTATCAATGGAGACCAACTGTCCCCTTATATCTTCGTTGGTGCGGTCATATATAAACCTTAAATTGGTGGTTTTTCCCCCGAGACCAGGCCCATAATAGACAATTTTGCACTGGATCTCTCCCGAGCTAAAGTTTATAAAAGCCATAAGATATGAGCTACTCCT
>QMLM01000204.1 GCA_003646745.1 Deltaproteobacteria bacterium
CATCGATCTTAGTTTGGGTGAGCCTGATTTCGATATCCCAGAAGAGATAAAGCAGGAAGGTATCCATTGGATAGAACGAGGGTTCAATAAATATACCCTGACTCAGGGGATACCCGAATTGAGGCAAAAGATAGGGGAGTACCTTAAAACCAAGGGGGTAAAGTTCGAGAAGGTGATGGCTACTGCTGGGGTCACTGGTGGACTGCTCTTGTGTTGTCTAAGCCTCATTGATCCAGGTGATGAGGTTTTGATCCCGGATCCTTATTTTGTCATGTACCAATATCAGGTTTTGCTTGTGGGGGGGGTGCCCAAGTATATCGACACCTATCCTGATTTTCGCCTGCGCGAGGATAAAATCCGTGAGGTGCTCTCGCCCCGAACGAAGCTCATTATCATTAACAGCCCAGCCAATCCCACCGGCACCGTGTATTCCAGAGAGGAATTGGAGATGGTAGCCAAAATTGCGAGGGAGCGAGGCTTGATTGTGATCTCCGATGATATTTATGAACAATTCGTCTATGATGCGCCGGCGGCCCCTTGCATGGGCCAGATCTATGAGAGGACCATTACATTGAGCGGGTTTTCCAAGACCTGGGCAATGACAGGGTGGCGTCTGGCTTATGCTGCTGGGCCCGAAGAGATCATCCAACAGATGGTCATTTTGCAACAATATTCCTTCACCTGCCCACCCTCCTTCGCCCAAAAGGCGGCTGTGGTGGCCCTAGACTATGATATGGGGGAATATATAGATAGATATAGAGAGAAAAGAGACATGGTCTATGAGGCCTTGAGGGAGAGATACCGGGTTCAGAAACCCAAAGGGGCCTTCTTTATTTTCCCTGAAGCCGAAGATGGCGATGGAGAAAGATTGGTGGAAAAGGCTATCAAAAAGGGGGTCTTTGTCATCCCAGGAGGGGTCTTTTCCCAGCGCAAAAGCCATTTCCGCATCTCCTTTGCCGCCCCTATGGATGTTCTGGAGAGGGGGGTGGAGGTTTTAAGGGAACTTTAACCCCTCTCCAGAACGATTGTCTCATCCAATGAAGGCCCAGATGATCAGGATTACGGTAAGCAAGCCGATGATCAAGGCACTTAAGCCTATAGCGCCCGAGAAGAAGTTGGCCAGTATATTGGGGAAACCCGTTTTTGGCTTCTCCAGCTCGCCTGTTTTTTGTAACCTCTCGAATTCAATGGGCCTATCTTCCAAGAACTCCCGCTTGTAGATCCTGCCGGTAAAAATGGAGTAGTTCATCGGCCACTTGGTGGGGACGAAGTGGGTGTTGAAAAAATGGATGGTAAATATAAAACCAACAGCCAAGAGGGCCTCTTCAGAGTGGACGATACAGGCGATGTTTATCACCCACCCCGGGAAGAACTTGGTGGTGATATGCGGCCACCACATCAAAATACCAGTGATCCCAATGGCGGCCATTCCCCAAAAGACGGCTAGAAAGTCGAACTTCTCCCAATAGGTCCAGTGGTCGAATTTGGGAGGAGGACCTTGGTCTACAAACCATTTGACCATAGCGACAAAGTCATCCCAGTCCTTCCTTCTGGGCAGGAGAGAATAGGGGCCAAAGAGCCTTTCCTTCCAGTTGTTTCCTGCCCTTTTGTTGAAAAAGGCGAAGTGAATGCAATAGCCAAGGACGATGAGGAACTCCACGATGAGGATGAAGGCGCAAATCCGATGGATGCATTGGCTCCGTGAACTGAATTGGCATAATCCTCACCATTTATCTCATCGGCATGACACTCGAGGCAGTCCTTGGCTAGAATGTCCTCTCCATCATGGCTATTTTGTGGTTTTTACTCAATTAGTGTGCACAAAAAGAAGGGGGGTGTTTCTCCCCCCCTGTCATCACAAAATTAGCGTCACTCCACTGGGTAACCAGCCTTCACCCAGGCCTTCCAGCCACCTGCCATGCTTACCGCATTTTTATACCCCATCTGTCGCAGGGTATTTGTGGCCAAAGAAGACCTGCCTCCACTCTTGCAGTAAACGATGATATAGGCGTCTTTATTGGGTATCTTTTTGGTGACCTTGAACTCCAACAGCCCTCTTGGGAGATTTATAGCCTTGGGGAGGTGACCCTTTTTGTACTCCTTGGGCTCCCTCACATCTAGCACCACCAAGGGGGCGCCGGATTCTATCTTGGCCTTCGCCTCAGCCACCGTGATCTCCTTGATCTTTGCTTTGGCCTCCTTGACGAAGTCCGCAGCGGTCATCGGCTTGGTTGCCTTGGTGGTAGCGCAGGCGGACAGGGCAAAGGTCAGAGCTACCAAGATAACCCATACACCCTTCATTCGATGAAATCTCTTCATTTTTTTCTTCACCTCCTTTCCCTATCTACCTTTTTCGACCATCTATCTGGGTCGAGGGATAGCATCTTCTGGGACTATGACCTTCTTGTTAGCCAACTGTTCTTCGGGAGCCACATCCTTCTCCAAGAGGAAAAGCTCCTTTTTGCCATGACAGGAATTACAGCTTTTGTTCTGGGGGGTCTTGCGCTGGATATTGTGAGGAGTGGCCACCTTCCAATTGGGTAGCGCATCAAAGTTGGCCAAGCCACCCTTCACATAAAAATCGAAGGTCCCCTTGCTTACCGGTATATGACGCACGGTGACAAATTTATAGGGCTTGAGCTGGTTGGGGGCAGGGTTCAGCCCTATCTTGAAGCCTAGTTCACTCTTGGCTGTTTTGAAATATGGCAATCCATGGGCGTCTTTTCCCACGTGACAGCTATAGCAATTTTTATAGGCCACTGCATGGCACACATGACAACTCACCTTCCCCCTGTGTAGTTTGTGGGCCTTGATCTTACTGTTAAGACTTATGGCATCTTTGTGGCAGTTCTCACAGCGCGGGGCATTTTCCACATCATAGCGATGGTTGTAAACCTTCCCTGTACCATGCATCTCTTCGCCAGTGTGGCAGGCAACGCACTTCATCCCCCTTTTGGCATAGTGGACATCGCCCGGAAAGCCCTTATTTTTGCCCAGATATTCCTTTTCTATTCTACTGCCGTGGCAGGAGGTGCAGTTGGTCTCCATAGGGGGTGTCTTTGAAAAGAGATGTCCAGACACAAATCCTCCTTCCACCGAGTCCGGACGGGAGACGTGGCATTGGCCACAACTGCTATGGCAACTGTAGCAGTGGGTCTTCATGCCCTCTTGGAAGATCTTTCCCCTCACCGTTTCATCCGTGCTGGCCCGCATGCCAATGGAGTGCTTGAACCCACTGAGGGTCACATGAGGGCTTGATTTAGCAACTTCGACGATTTCCTCATGGCACTCACCACAGGCCTTAGTGGCATCAGGAAAGCTAGGATCAGGGATAAGACCTTGATGGGCGTCCTCACGTTTGGTGGCCTTGGGATTTCCACCATGACAGGTCTCGCAGGCGATCTCACCATGGGGGTCTTCATCGAGGAATTCTTCATCGACCAGCACCTTTTCATATGGCTCCAACGGAGCCAACTCCCCCCCTCACCCCTCCCCCTTGG
>QMLM01000205.1 GCA_003646745.1 Deltaproteobacteria bacterium
AAAGGGAGGGGGAGTTTTTTTTATTCCTTGAAATTAACCATCCCCCTGTTGATCCTACTGGCGGCGCTTTCTGTCATCGGGACCCTCATCCCCCAGAATGCAACCGAAGGTGAATATCTGCGCCTTTACAGCAAAGAGACCTATTATATCCTCAAGGGCCTTGGGCTTCTGGATATGTACCACTCATGGTGGTTCATCGGGGCGCTGCTCCTCTTGGCGATCAACCTGACCGCCTGCTCCTTGAAACGCTTGCCTGCCCTTTGGCGGCAGGTAAGGGAGACCAAGAAGGGTTATGCCAGGCTGGGGACCTACCTCACGCACCTAAGTGTGCTCCTAATATTATTGGGTGGCCTAATCGGTAGTTTATGGGGTTTCAATGGTTATGTGGAGATCGCAGAGGGGGAAACAATAGAGGAGATCTATCTCAACTCGCCCCAAAGGGTGAAGATGCCACTTGGATTTAAGGTGCGATGCGATGCATTCCGTATCGATCTCTATCCTGACGGTTCCCCCAAGGAATACATAAGTACCCTTACCTTTATAGAAGGGGAAAAAGTGGTCTTGGATCATGTCCCCTTGCGGGTAAACCATCCGATAACCTATCGAGGTCTCAACTTTTACCAGGCCTCTTATGGAATAAGTGAACGCTCCACCAAGGCCATCCTGGAGATAAAGAAGGAGGGGAAAAAAATTTTTAGCACCATTCAACTGGGCCAGGGAGAGATAAAGCGCATCCCTGGCACCCAAGCTCAGATTGGGTTTATGAAATATCGGGCTAGGGTTCATAATATGGGAGAGGCGATACTGTTGGTTCTGTTCACCCCTCACTCCCTACCGGAGAGCTTCTGGCTATTTAAGCGCCTCTCCAGCCTAGGGGGCTGGCAGGTGGGTGATTTTACCTTTGTCTTTAAGGGGCTAAAAAAGAAATACTATACGGGGATACAGGTCACCCGCAACCCTGGTCTGCCTATAGTTTGGGTTGGATGTACCCTGTTGGTGATAGGCATAGTGGTCACCTTCACCCTTCGAACTCCACAGAGGAAACAATCCTCCCCGGAGGCTTAGGTGCCTGGAGAGGTCAGGGTTATTGTCTTGGCGGGCAACGGGATCAACTGTGAATATGAGACCGCTTATGCCTGTAAACTGGGGGGGGCAGATAGGGTAGACATAGTCCACATCAACGAGCTTCTATGGGGGGAAAAGAACCTAGACGAATATCACCTCTTCTGTCTCCCCGGGGGGTTTTTGGACGGGGATGATTTGGGAGCGGCCAAGGCGTGCGCCAACAGATTTCGACATGCTAAGATAGCTACCACTGGAGAGAGGTTCTGGGATCAATTGATGAGATTTATACAAAGGGGGAAACTGATCTTGGGGATATGTAATGGCTTTCAACTCATGGCCAAACTAGGTCTTGTCCCCGCACTTGGGGGGGGATATGGTGAACAAAGGGTGACCCTTACATTCAACGACTCGGGGCGCTTCGAGGACCGGTGGGTCCATCTGAAGGTTAACCCCAACTCACCTTGCGTCTTCACCGCAGGAGTGCAGAGGGTCTACCTCCCCGTCAGACATGGAGAAGGGAAATTTCTCCCCGCCAGCAAATCAGTTATGAGAGAACTCAAGCAGAAAGGTTTGATCTGTCTCCAATATACCGACGATAAATATCGATTGGCGACTATGAAGTATCCCTTAAACCCCAATGGCTCAATAGAGGGGGTGGCGGGGATATGTGATGAGACAGGGAGGCTTTTCGGACTCATGCCCCATCCTGAGGCTTACCTCCATCGGACCCATCACCCCAGATGGACCAGAGAGGATCTCCCTGAGGAAGGGGCAGGGGTTAGCTTCTTTAGAAACGCCATGGAGTATATAAGGAAAAACTTGCTCTGATAAAAAATCAAAGGCCTTTGGCTGGAGAGGGGGTGAAAGGGTGAACAAAGCCGAGCTCGCCCTAGAGGTGGCCAAGAGGGCGAAAGTGAGTCAAAAGGTGGCCAAGGTGGTAGTAGATGCCGTTTTTGATGAAATGGAGAAGGCCTTGCGAAAGGGAGAGCGAATAGAGGTCAGGGGGTTTGGGAGTTTTGTGATTAGGAATTATGGCAGTTACCAAGGCAGAAACCCCAAAACAGGTGAGGCGGTAAGTGTCCCCCCCAAAAAGCTCCCCTATTTCAAGGTGGGCAAAGATCTAAAAGAAAGGGTGGATCTAAAGGGGTAAAGGATCGAGGGGTAGCGACAACTTTGGTTGTCGCTACCCCTACTCCCACTGCCAGAAATCCTGAAGGCTCCTCCTCGTTGTGTTGACGATTCCTTGAACGCGAGGGAACCCCTTTATCTCTTTTTCCTCCCACTTTCCCTTATCTAAGGTAGTTCTGCCAGCCATAACGCTTACCACTTCCTTAACGGATCCAGCCAGGCCTTGCAGGTTGTACCCTCCCTCTAAAGTGATGACAAATTTCCCCTCGCACACCGTTTGAGCAATATCCATTACGATGTCTGTAAGACGGGCAAAGCCCCTTTCGGTAACATTCATCCCCCCCAAAGGATCTTGAAAGTAGATGTCAAAACCAGCTGAGACAAGGATCAGTTGCGGCCTATAGGCCAGGGCAATGGGCCTCAGAATATGTTTGAAGATATTTGCATAATCGACGTCATCCTGGCCAGCAGAAAGGGGGACATTGACGGTGAAGCCCCTTCCTTCACCCTCACCAATTTCGGTATAGTGACCGGTACCCGGATAGTAGGGATATTGGTGAGTGGAGAAGTAGAGTACGTGGGGGTCTGAGTAAAAAGTCCTCTGTGTACCGTTGCCATGATGGAGGTCCCAATCGGCGATTAAAACTCGCTCTAAACCGTACTTGGAGAGGGCGTATCTGGCGCCAATGGCCACATTGTTGAAGATGCAAAAACCCATAGCCCTATTTCTCTCGGCGTGATGTCCAGGTGGCCTTATAAATGCAGAGGCATTATCCAGGCCCTCCATCACCGCATCAATAGCCGCCAATAGACCGCCTGCAGCCAGTAGCGCTACTTCATAGCTCTTAGGCGAGACCACGGTGTCGGGATCGAGATGCCGCATAGGGCCTCCCGCGGTGGCAGCAATGCTGGCCACATACCCCGGGTCGTGGACGGCGGTAACCTCTTGTTGTGTTGCTTGCCTGGGAGGAACCTCCACGAAGAACCCCTGCAAATCATCCAGGGCCTTGTAGATGTGGAGCAACCTCTCTGGGTTTTCCACATGATAGGAACCTGTTTCGTGTTCTAAGTACCTTTCATCCCTTACGATGCCTGTCTTGACCATACGACGTTCCTTTCATTCCTTAATCATTCCTTAAATTCAGACAATTCCTCCATCCACTACTATGGTCTGGCCGGTAATATAGTCAGACCAAGCAGAGGCGAGAAAGAGTACAGCCCAGGCCACCTCCTCAGGCCTCCCCACCCTCCCAAGGGAGGTAGAGTGGATGATGGCTTCCACCCGCTGCTGGGGTAGT
>QMLM01000206.1 GCA_003646745.1 Deltaproteobacteria bacterium
AAACCTAGCCCTCGCCCCCCTCTGCCCGTATTTTTTCCTTTCCTTTACCCGTGGGTCTCGGGTGATGAAACCGGCCTTTTTCAATATATCTCTAAAATTCTCATTATATGCCAGTAAGGCCTTGGAGATACCATGTCTCACAGCCCCTGCTTGTCCAGAAACTCCTCCCCCTCTGACATTGACATAGACGTCAAACTGCCCCAGGGTATTGGTCAACTCGAAGGGCTGCAAGATGGTCATCTTCAAGGTTTCCCTAGGGAAATATTCATCCAGTTGCCTTTTGTTTACCTCAATACGCCCCTGTCCAGGCCTTAGCCAAACGCGGGCCACCGCCGTTTTTCTCTTTCCTGTAGCGTAAAATCTCTCCTCAGCCATATCCTCTCTCCTCGAAGCAACTCCCCTTAGACCTCGAGGGGTTCTGGTTGCTGGGCTTGGTGGGGATGATCAGGCCCAGCATAGACCTTTAACTTTTTAAAGATCTTTCTGCCCAATCTATTCTTCGGTAACATCCCCTTCACCGCCCTTTTTATCAACTCCTCAGGTTTTTTGGTCAACAGTTTCTCAGCAGTGGTGGCCTTAAGTCCTCCAGGATAGCCAGAGTGACGGTAATAAACCTTATTTTTGAGTTTATTACCGGTGAGTTTGATCTTTTGCGCATTTACAACTATGACAAAGTCCCCTGTATCCACATGAGGGCTGAAGATCGGTTTGTGTTTCCCACGCAATATCTTCGCTACTTCAGCAGCTAATCTCCCCAAAACCCTCCCTTCAGCATCGACCAAATACCACTTTTTTTCCACATCCTCTTTCCTTGCATGAAAGGTCTTCATCTATCTCTTTCCTCTCCTTAAGAATAGAAAATTATATTTAATATATCAAACATCCTTTGTCAACCTCTAAAACCTTTCTTCTGGAGGGGATTGTAATATTATGACAGCTTGGGTTAGACTGCTTAGATAATCTCTTTTGGAGGAGAAAATATATGGGGATCAAAAAAGTATACCTTATCAGTCTCTCGGTCTTTCCTCTCATGGTCTGCTCGGGCATCATCTACTCCATCCTTTCTCTATATATGGCTGCCTTAGGGGCCAGCAAGAGTCAAATTGGCCTCCTCTACACCTCTGGGGCCGCTTCGGCAGCCGTAACCTCTCCCATGATGGGTAGATTGGCCGACAAGGTGGGCAAGAGGCCCATTCTACTTGGGTCAATGGTGATCTTTGCCCTAGTTTTTATCGGCTATGCCTTGAGTGATAATTTCACCGATCTTTACCCCGTGATGATGGCTGAAGGGGTCGGTTGGGGGGGGACGGGTGCTGTAACAGTGGCCTTGATAGCCGACATCGTCCCTGAACGGAGGCGAGGAACTGCTATGGGTATATACAATACAGCCTGGAACGTGGGATGGATAGTGGGGCCAACAATGGGAGGGGTACTTTCGGACCACCTCGGATTTCGACCGACCTTTCTATTGTGTGTCCTGATCATCGTTACAGGGATCATCTTGGGGCTCCTCTTTCTACCAAAAGGCCTTAAGGGTTAATGGTCGATCTAATCCGATTGGCCTTGATATGCGCCCGTCTCAGTGGCTCAGGGACCCGGTAACCACGGCAGGCTTGCAAAACCCAATGGATAGAAGCCTCGAGGTCTATTCGATGACCTGGAGAGACGTAAAGGGGCCTTACCCCCTCCCGGGTCCTTAAGGCAACCCCCACTTTCTTCCCCTTATATATAAGGGGAGCGTAGTCCCCTCTTCTATTCCCTACTGGCGGTTCCCCTCCTACTAAGGGTGTCTTGGCACAACCAATGGTGGGGACCTGTAAGAGTACCCCGAGATGAGCAGCCAGGCCCATAGAGCGGGGATGGGCAATTCCCTGTCCATCTACATAGATGAGATCGGGATAATGTTGCAATTTCCCCCAGGCCTGTAACAACAGTGGTGCCTCCCTAAAGGTCAAAAGCCCCGGAATATAGGGAAACGAAATCTCCTCCCTCGCCCAAGCTATATCAAGTTCTTCTAAACTTGGCCAAGTCAACACCACCACCACGGCATACCCATATTTGCTTTCCCTGGCATAGGAAACATCTATCCCCCCCACCCGGCTGACGTTAGGGTGGTCCCATTTTAGGTGCAAAAATTGTCGCAGCCTTTTTTGTATCTCAACGGCCTCTTTGGGGCTGACATCCCAGGGATGAGAAATAAGGGGGTTTTTCATTCCGCTGGTAAGATTTGGTGGATCCTGCCCTGGGATACCTCAAGCATAAACAGCCTCCTTATGCCCTCACCATCTGGATTAAAGCCCTTTAATCCAGATACGCCGACATATTCCTTTAAAGACAAAAGGGCATCACGGAGGGCATCGCGACTCCAAAACTCTCTGTTGTTAAGGGCCTTCAAGATAACCTCAGTGGAGTCATAACTTAAGGCTTCCAGTAATGTAGGTGAAAGGTTGAAGGTCTCCTCAAAATCTCTCACAAAATATCTCACCCATGGAAGGGGGCTGTCCTTAAAGAAGCCGTCGACGAAGACGGCACCCTCAACAAACTCCCCGCCGTTGCGCACAAGCTCGGGCGAATCCCATCCATTGGTGCCCAACAGTCGGACATTTGTTATGTCATAATAGGCAAGTTGGGGAGCCAGAAGATTCACCTTTCTATAGTCATCGGGTATGAAAATAGCCTTAAAGTTGATAATGGGCTTGGGCTTCTCCTTTGGATCCTCACTTACCTCGTACTCCACCATCTCCTTTATCACATCACCAAAATCCGTCTGATCATCGGCGTAAGAGGCCGCTACAACTAATTCGCCCCCCAAAGCCTCTACCTCTTGTTGAAAAAGTTTTTTGAAGGTGAGGCCATAGGGGTCTCTTGGATAGAGGATGGCATAGGTAACTATGCCGAGTTCCTCAAAGGCATATTTGGCTAAGGCCTCTACCTGAGATGCATAGGTGAGAGAATTCTGAAAGATATACTCTCCCCTTTCCGCAATTCCCTTTAGGGGGCTTAAGGTCATCATAGGAACACCCTCAGCCTCTGCTTGCTCAGCCGCTGCTAGGGCCGTGTTACTGAGCAGCGGGCCGATAATAGCGATCACCCCCTCTTTTTCGGCCAAGGTCTTTACCCCCTCTTTAGCCTTCGATGGATCCCCTTCAGAGTCCCAAATGACCAATCTCACCTTAAAGGGCCACTTTTCAGGACGAAAGGCCCCCATAGCCAACTGTATTCCCCTTAGCGCCTTAATTCCAAAGGTCTTGGCCCTTCCCTTTAAAGGGAGAATGCAGCCAAGGGTTACCTCCTCCTTGACGCCCTTCTGGATCTGTTTCCATAGGTCTTCCAATAAAGGATAAAAATCCTCCTCTGAGGCTTCCTCCAAAGCAACACGTAACACACCTGCAGCCTTTTTCAGATCACCATCGCGGAAATATAATTGGGCCAATCTATACTTGGCATATGCAGCAA
>QMLM01000207.1 GCA_003646745.1 Deltaproteobacteria bacterium
AGCCTCAGCCCTATTGGGAACCCGCTGAGGAGAAGTTTATCGTCCACTATGCTAAAGTAGTGGTAAATGCCTTTGGCCTCCAGGGAGGCTGGGATGCGGAGGTTGGCTTGAAGACGGAAATTGTACCCCTTACCAGACCCTACGGCCTCTATACGGGCAATGTCTTCCGGGGGTTGGTCAAGGTTAACGGGAAACCCGCCCCCTTTACCGAAGTCGAGGTAGAGTATTACAATGAGGGGGGTAAGTATGAGGCACCGGCTGATTCCTTCATTACCCAGGTGATAAAGACCGATCAGGATGGTGTCTTCACCTATGCTATGCCTAAAGCTGGGTGGTGGGGTTTTGCTGCTCTCAATGAGGATACAAAGAAGCTCAAGCGTGAGGGGAAGGAATACCCTATAGAAATTGGCGCTGTAATGTGGGTTAAGGTCTACGATATGATGAAGAGGAGGTAAAATGCATATTGCAGAAGGCGTACTTTCTGCTCCGGTATTGGCGATAGGGGGGGCACTGGCGGCAGGGGGAGTAGGCATCGGGCTGAGGAAGACAGAATACGAGAAGATACCCGAGGTGGCCGTCCTCTCCTCCGCCTTCTTTGTTGCCTCTCTGATCCATGTCCCTTTAGGACCAACGAGCGTACATCTCATTCTGAATGGATTGATAGGCCTGTTGCTTGGATGGTCTGCCATGCCAGCTATACTGGTTGGCCTGGCCCTTCAGGCCATCCTCTTTCAATTTGGGGGTATAACGACTCTGGGTGTAAATACCGTCAATATGGCTCTTCCTGCCGTCCTTTGCTTTTACCTCTTTAGGTCTTTCATCACTTCCGATAAAAGGGCCGTTGTCTTGGTAGCCGCCTTTTTTTGTGGGGCCGTCGGAGTCTTTGTGGCAGGGCTGCTTGTAGCCTGTTCCCTTTTTTTTACAGGGGAATCTTTTTTACAAATGGCACGGATGGTGGTTTTGGCCCATTTGCCTATAATGGCGATTGAGGGTATACTAACATCGTTCTGTGTGGCCTTCCTGAGGAAGGTCAGGCCAGAAATTTTAGGGGTAAACAAATGAAACGGTTAATCGTTTTTTGGGCTTTGTTTCTAATTATTATGGCTTCACCGGCCTCGATCTTTGCCCACAAGGTCTCCGTCTTCACGTATGTGGAGGGCGATGTGGTTTATGCGGAGTGCTTCTTTAGTGATGGTACCCCTGTGAAGAACGCTATTGTCGATGTATTTGACAGTGCTGGCAGAAGACTCCTTTCAGGTAAAACAGATAAAAACGGCATCTTCTCTTTCAAGGTCCCCAAGAAGGATGACTTGCGGATTGTCCTTAACGCCAGTATGGGCCACAGGGCAGAGATGGTAATCCAGGCTAAGGAATTACCGGAACTGCTGAAACCGAAGCCCCAAGGCCGTCCAGTCCCAGCGGTTGATATTGATCAGATAAGACAGGTAGTGGAAGAAGCGGTGGCAAGGGAGGTAAGACCGCTCATGAGAGCGATAGCACAGCAGCAGGCGAGGAGGGTTTCGGTGACAGAGGTGGTGGGAGGGATTGGATATATAGTAGGTCTAATGGGAATATGGATGTATTTAAGGTCGAGAAAAGGTAGAAAATGATAGACGAAGACTTCGCATTCGGTAATACTGCGATCCACCGCCTTGACCCGCGAATAAAGATCATTGTTGCAGCGGCTTTCTCCATCGTAATTGCGGTAGCAGATAAATTTCCTGTGTTGCTGACCGCCTTACCCTTTTCGTGCATCCTTGTTGCTATAGCGAGACTCAACGTCAAGGCAGTCCTTCGTCGCCTTCTCATCGTCAATACCTTCATATTTTTCCTCTGGCTTCTGCTGCCTGTAAGCTTTCCAGGAAAACCTTTGTTTTCATGGGGAAAGATTTCCATCACAAGGGAAGGGATAATTTACAGTTTGCAGATCACCATGAAGTCAAACGCGATCGTTATTGCCTGCATGGCCTTACTCTCTACCTCGCCTGTGTTCAGTTTAGTCCATGCCTTACATCATCTGCGCCTGCCGGACAAGCTGGTTCATCTCCTCTTTTTCTGCTTCCGATACATCCATGTCATCCAGAGGGAATACCTCAGGTTAACAAACGCAATAAAGGTGAGATGTTTTGAGCCCAAGACAGATATCCACACGTACAGAACATACTCATATCTAGTAGGGACGTTGTTACTGAAAAGCTCAGACCGTTCAAAGAGGGTCTATCAGGCAATGATCTGCCGTGGTTTTGACGGTACGTATTGGGTCCTTGATCACTTCGACCTCAGGGCAAAGGATCTCGTTGCCCTCTCGGTTATGCTCCTTTATGTCCTTGGACTTGCTTTGTTACAATGGGGAAAGATATTGTGATCGAACTAAATCGCATAAGCTTCAGATATCCATCGGGGCGGCAAGTGTTCGCCGAATTGGACTTCATCCTTTCTAAGGGCGAAAGAGTAGGAATTACAGGACCTAATGGAAGCGGAAAGACGACCTTACTTCATATCATAATGGGCCTGCTAAAGCCAGATATGGGAGAGGTAAAGATCTTTGGCAAGCCACGGCGTACAGAGGAAGAGTTCAAGGAGGTAAGACTGAAGATCGGCCTTCTCTTTCAAGACCCCGATGATCAACTCTTCTGTCCCACCGTAGTCGAAGATGTAGTCTTTGGCCTGCTCAACCTCAGAAAGACGCATGAAGAGGCGCACAGGATTGCGCAGAGGACCCTGAAAGAGCTAGGGCTGGAGGGTTTCGAGGAGAGGATTACTTACACCCTATCAGGCGGAGAGAAAAGGTTGGCATCCCTTGCGACGGTTCTGGCAATGGAGCCCAAGGTATTACTTCTCGATGAACCGACGGCAGGGCTTGACGAGGAGACAACCGAGAGGATAATAGAAGTTTTAACCCTTAGTGATTTGAGCTATATAGTGGTTACCCATGACATGGAGGTCCTGAAGCGAACGACGGATTGCATCTACAGACTCAACGACGGAAAGCTACATCATCTGTAAAGATCTATATCTCACCACAACTCTAAGCTTCTGTGCTAAAATCCATAAAAAAAATTCACACAATTGAAGGTAGATCTTGGAGAACAGAGACCTTCTCCTAATAAATCCTTGGATCTACGATTTTGCTGCCTATGACCTTTGGGCAAAGCCTTTGGGTCTCCTTTACCTTGCCGGCCTTTTGGAGAAAAACGGCTGGAGGGTAAGTTATGTCGACTGTCTCGACCCGCGCCACCCCACTCTGAGGGCAAAAAGGCTTAAACCACCCAAGAGGAAGCCGAACCACAGGGGGCATTTTTTAAAAGAAGTGGTACAGCGACCGCTACCCTTAAAAGAGATCCCCCGGAGGTTTCATCGGTTTGGCCTCCCCCCCGATGCCTTCGTGGAGATCCTCCGTTGTCTTCCCCCGCCGCAGGCCATTTTAGTTACC
>QMLM01000208.1 GCA_003646745.1 Deltaproteobacteria bacterium
GAATAGGTAAGCTATGATTTGTTCAAAAAAAATATTCCCTGGGAGGGAGGTGATAATCATGGTTTGTCAAACTGTAAAGGCGGGCACGGAGTGTATCTTCATGGGGAAAAATGGGTGTACGTACAACGGAGGCAGGTGCTATCCCATCGTGGAGGAGTGCCAAGGGTGCGATCGCGTAGTTGAATACCCCACGGGCCTATATTGCAAGACATATAGCGAACCCAGGCTGAAGTGGCTTCACGGCCCTTGCCCCCTCGCAACCCACATCAAGAAGGTTCAGAACAGGAGCGAAGGGAGAAAGCTCAATCCCCTGAAGGCCTCCAAGAGGAATAGCGCTCGCAGATAAAGAAAAAAGGAGAGGTCATGCAAAGGGTAAAGAAGCGGGGATCGTCCCTCGATGATCCCCGCAACTTTTGTAAAAAGAGCTTACCTGAGGTATTGACAAGGAAAAACAAATAATCTATTTTTATCTTAAGCGGGCATAGCTCAGTTGGTAGAGCACAAGCTTCCCAAGCTTGGGGTCGCGGGTTCGAGGCCCGTTGCCCGCTCCAAATTTAGTTTTAAAGAAATTAAATACTTAGAAGGCCTAAGGGTATTTTCTTAGGCCTTATTTTTAGTTTTAAACGCTAAATTCCTACCGCGGCAAATTTCCGTATTAC
Organism: Deltaproteobacteria bacterium; assembly: GCA_003646745.1. GTDB lineage: Bacteria > Desulfobacterota > B13-G15 > B13-G15 > RBG-16-54-18 > B11-G15. Next base: position 660 of record QMLM01000208.1, read on the forward strand.
TACTCCACCCCCCTTACCTATTCCCATACATCCGCTCATAATATTCCATATATTCCCCTGTTTTTATCCTCTGCCACCAGTCTCGGTGATCTATATACCAATTTATAGTCCGCCTTATCCCATCTTCAAACCTTACCTCCGGCCGCCAACCCAGCTCTGCCTGCAATTTGGAGAAGTCCATGGCATACCTTCGGTCATGCCCGGGCCGGTCTTTGACAAAGCGGATTAGGGATTCGGGTTTACCCAATATCTCTAAAATGGTCTTTACCACCTGCAGATTAGTACGTTCGCTATCTCCCCCAATATTGTACACTTCACCACTTTTACCGCGATGGAGCACAAGGTCTAAAGCTCGGCAGTGATCTTCCACGTATATCCAGTCTCTAACGTTTAGTCCATCCCCATAGATCGGAAGCTCTCTGTCTTCCAAGGCATTGCTGATCATTAAAGGGATCAGCTTTTCAGGGAATTGATATGGACCGTAATTGTTGGAACATCGGGTGATTATAGCTGATAAACCGAAGGTCTCAATATAAGCCCTGACAAGGAGATCAGCGGCAGCCTTGCTCGCCGCATAGGGGCTATTGGGCTTCAAGGGGGTGCTCTCGGTAAAAAGCCCGCTGGAGCCAAGGGAGCCATACACCTCGTCTGTGGAGATCTGAATGAAGAGGGGAACCTCCATCTCCCGCGCCCCCTCTAATAGTACCTGGGTCCCCAGGACATTGGTGCGCAAAAATAGATCAGGAGCCTCGATGCTCCTGTCCACGTGCGATTCGGCAGCAAAGTTCACAATGACATCAACCTTTTCCTTCTGAAGGATTTCCCTTACCTTCTCTCTGTCCGCTATGTCCCCTTTGATGAAGGTATAATGAGGGTGATGGGCTACTTCGCAGAGGTTATCTAGGTTGCCACAATAAGTTAGTTTATCCAAATTTATGATTCGATAGTTTCGGTACTTCCCTAATATATAGTGGATGAAGTTGCTCCCGATAAAACCACACCCACCGGTTACTAGGATGGTCTTGTCCTCAGCCATCTTTCCTCGCCCACTCATAAGGTATATCGTTGTCATGGGGATGGATGCGGTATTCATCGGGTTCCTCTCGATTGTAGACCTCGGTGGGTATATTGATAGCTATTGCCTCCGTCTCACTGATGCACATCCATCCATGATAAACACCCTTTGGTATCTGCACCAAGAGGGGGTTGTGCTCGCCGATATAGAACTCATTTATCTCCCCCTTTGTAGGGGAACCATCTCTAGGGTCGTATAAGACAAGCTTAAGCATCCCTTTTACCACCGTTACATTGTCGGTCTGGACCTTGTGATAATGCCATGCCTTCACTACATTGGGATAGGTAGTGGTCATATAGACCTGGCCAAACTTCTGAAAGATCTCATCGTCGCTACGCAGGATCTCCATCAGTCTACCTCTCTCGTCGGGGATAACCGTAAGCCTTTTAACCTTCACCCCAGCAATCATGGTACCCTCAATCCAATTTGTTGGCCCCTGTTTCGGCCACCAACTGACTGGCCCTCAAAAGGGAGTCGAAAGTCCCTGCATCTGTCCACCAACCATCTAAGACCTCCCAGGTCAACTGCCCCCTTTCAATATAGGCGTTGTTGACATCGGTTATCTCCAACTCTCCCCTATCCGAGGGTTTAAGGGTCTTGATGATCTCAAACACCGTATTGTCATACATATAGATCCCCGTTACTGCATATCTTGACTTAGGAACCTTGGGTTTCTCCTCGATCTTAACTATCTTATCACCATCTAAAATGGGGACCCCGAACCTCTGGGGATCGGGGACCTCTTTGATCATAATCTTGGCTCCCTCCCTCTGTTCTTCAAAGGCCTCCACTGCCCTTCTGATATTCTTCTCTATGATGTTGTCTCCAAGGATGACGCATATCTTATCTTTATCCGCAAAGAATTCTGCTAAGCTGAGGGCTGCTGCAATTCCCCCTTCGCCCTCTTGATAGGTATAGTTGATATGTTTAAGCCCGAATTCATTCCCATTACCCAAGAGCCTGAGGAAGTCCCCGGCGTTGTTTCCACCGGTGACAATGAGGATATCCTTTATGCCGGCGTTGATTAAGGTCTGCAAGGGATAGTAGATCATCGGTTTATTATATACGGGTAAGAGGTGCTTGTTGGTGATCTTAGTCAAAGGATACAGTCGCGTCCCCAGGCCGCCAGCCAAAATAACCCCCTTCATTTCTAAACCTCCCTACTTAACCCTAAACCTCCCTATTCCAGAAAGGGTAATGTAAACCATCACCTTTATCTCATTATCCCTCAACCCCTCGGGGGAGCGATTTATATCGTATAACCTGAGAGAAATTTCCCAACACTGGTGACGATAGTCAAGTCCATATACCGTCTCTATTCTGACATCATCCAAGAGATTATGCCGATAAGAGAAAAAAAGATCAAGGGGTTCTATTGTATGAATTTTGAGCTCCGCATTTAGCTCCTCAACCTCCTCTTCGGTAAACCTGTACTCGACCCCCAAATGATCTCCCCGCCTATCGACAATGCTAACTCCTGCGTTAAATAGGTCCAGACGGCGTCGGTGGGGATTATATTCTGCTTCCATAGTCCCGGATAACCAGTCGAAGGGGACAAACCTCATCTCCGCCCATAAATTGGAGAGGCGCTCTTCAAAGGCTAAATGAGGGGAAAAATCATAACTTTGATAAAGCCTTAAATATAGGTACTCAGAATAGGCACCTTCCCCTTTGGCATCTATTACCTTACCTA
>QMLM01000209.1 GCA_003646745.1 Deltaproteobacteria bacterium
GACGCCACCTCTCATCAGTTGAAGTTTGCCGGATTTCAGCAAATGTACTTCGATGACTCCTTCCCTGAGGAATACGAGATAAGGCCGCGGGAGGAGTTAAAGAATAGACCTGTTCCTATGGAGGCATCTGCTGAAGCCATCGCTCAATATCTCGGCCTCGAGAAGAGAAAGGGTGATGAAGCTCGCAGAGATCGGTGAATTCGGCCTCATCAAAGTGATCAAAGGGATGGCCAAAAGAGGCACAGCTGTAGTAGTGGGCATTGGAGATGATGTAGCGGTCCTCGAATCCTGTTCAGGAAAATTGCAGCTGGCTACCACTGATATCCTTATACAAGATGTGCATTTCAGTTTAGGGTTCACCGATCCCTATCATCTGGGCAGAAAGGCCCTAGGGGTGAACCTCAGCGACATGGCCAGCTGTGGAGGTATTCCTAGGGCCTTTCTGGTCTCCTTGGCCCTTCCATCTGAGGAAGAGCTGGATTTCGTGCGCAGTCTTTATCAGGGGATGATGGAGTTAGCGGCAGAGTTTGAAGTATCTCTGGTGGGCGGGGATACCTCCAGGGGAGGATGCCTGATAATCTCCGTCGTCCTCATCGGGGAGGCAGAGCAGGGGCAGATCATCTACCGCCGCGGGGCCCGCAGTGGAGATCAGATCTTTGTTACCGGTACCCTGGGAGATGCGGCCCTTGGCCTGGAAATGTTGAAAAGGGGGGTGAAGGAGGGGGATCTTGTCCAGCGACACCTCTCACCCATTCCACGGATCAAAGAGGGTCGAGAGATCGCCAGCCGTGGCTTGGCTACATCTATGATCGATATCAGCGATGGGCTCTTGGCCGACCTGCGACATATCCTAGAGGCGAGCGGGGTGGGAGGTGAAATATGGCTTTCACGTCTCCCTCTATCTGAGGGATACAGGAAAGGGATAGAGGAATACAGTTCCGATCCCTATCTGCTGGCCCTTACGGGGGGAGAAGACTACGAATTGCTTTTTACCTCACCCCCGGGGCGGGGTGCAGAGATAATGGAACTGGCTGAAGAAATTGGCACCCCTATCACCCCTATCGGCGAGATAGCAGGAGCCCCTGGAAGGATAAAGGTTTATGGGGAAGATGGTGAGGAATATCCTTTAGAGGGGATGGGTCACAACCATTTTAAGGTATGAGGAAGGAGGAATGGCCAGGACCTATATCGATCAAATAAGGGAGAATGACCAAGTAGAGGGGATATTCTGGGTGAAGGAAAAGGCGATGATTACCTCCCGTGCTGGTGCTCCCTATTTGCGGTTAAGGCTCAGCGACCGCACGGGGGAGATAGAGGGTAGAATCTGGGATGGGGCCGAAGGGTTTTTCCCCCTCTTTGAGCGAGGTGATTTCATAAAGATAAAGGCTCAGGCTACCTCTTATCAAGAGAGGCTACAGTTGAACATCAAGTCCCTCAAGAGGTGCGAAGAAGGGGATATCTCTCTGGAGGACTTCCTCCCCAAAAGCGCCAGAGAACCTGAAGAGATGCTGACTGAACTCATTGAGATTGGCCAAACCATCGAGAACAGGTACCTCAGGGAATTAGTGATGGCCTTCATGCAGAATGAGGAGTTCACCTCTAGTTTTAAGCGGGCCCCAGGGGCGAAGAGGCTTCACCATGTATATTTGGGGGGACTGCTTGAGCATACCCTCTCGGTGGTCAAACTCATCCGCAAGATTAAAGATCACTACAAGGGAATCAATCATGATTTATTGCTGGCCGGTGGAATCTTGCACGATGTAGGAAAGGTCCGCGAACTCTCTTATGACGTTGCCTTTGATTATACCGATGAAGGGAGGCTATTGGGCCACATACTGCTGGGTGTGGAGATGGTAGAGAAGGAGATCAACCGCATCGAGGGGTTTCCCTCAGAACTAGCCATGTTGATAAAACACCTTATCCTCAGCCACCACGGACAATATGATTGGGGGTCCCCTAAAAGACCCAAGACCCTGGAGGCCGAAATCCTTCACCACCTCGATGACCTAGATGCCAAAATCAACGGGATTCAGGAGTTTATGAAAAAGGGAGAGGAAGGGGTGCGCTGGACCGATTACCACCGGATGTTCGACCGGTTCTTCTATATGGGGGATGGGGAGGAGAGGTAGCCCTCCTTCCCCTCATAATCCCACATTTGCTCTCTATTCCTGTCCCTCATCTCCTCCATTACCCCCCCTCCTTTGATTCATTAAAGTGTTGAAGAAAAATGGGGAGGTGCCGAGCTTTTTATAACATCCCCGAAAATTAGGTCTCCTTGGAAGAGAGTGGTGTTTTCGGATTGATTGACATTCTTTCTAGCGAAAGATAAACTGTCGGGGAGGAAAATTGCAGGAGGTTTTCAAAATGGCCGCTTTGAAATCTATAAAAAAGCTTAAAATAACCATCCTTGTCGACAATTACGTCGATGTCTTGCTCCCCTCTAATGAGTTGGTACAGAGACCGCTGCTGGTGAAGGAAAGGCAACTGGCCAGAAACCCGGTGGCGGAACATGGTCTCTCTCTTCTCATCGATGCCGATGAGGAGAGGTTTATCATGGACTTCGGCCTCACCGATTTTGGGCTCATGTACAATATGGAGGTTTTGGGAGTTGATCCGGATAGTATTTCCCTCGGTATTTTAAGCCATGGCCACCACGACCACCTGGGGGCCTTGTTCCCTTTTTTGGAAAAGAGGAAGGGTCCCTTTCCCCTCTATCTCCACAAGGACGCCTTCTTGGAACGGAGGTACTTTTCCCTCCCCTCAGGCGAGGGGTTTTACTTCCCACGTGTTCAGAAGGAACGCATGGAACAATACGGTGCACAGGTGATGATCCTGGAGGGTTCGGAATTGATTTTGGGAGAAAGATGCCTCGTCTCCGGAGAGATACCGAGGGTGACCGAGTTCGAACGGGGGCTGCCCGGCGCCTATTATGAAATGGGAGGAGAACGTTTCAGGGATCAGATGCGGGATGATATGTCTATTTACCTTCGCGTGGAGGACAAGGGCTTAGTAGTGGTCTCCGGCTGCGCCCATTCGGGCATCGTCAATTCCGTCCTCTACGGTATGAAGCTGACGGGGATAGAGAAGATCTATGCGATATTAGGTGGATTCCACCTCACGGGGCCGGCAATGACAGAGACACTCCCCAAGACCCTGGATCACCTAAAGGAATTTTCTCCACAGGTTATCTGCCCTATGCACTGTACCGGTTGGGAGTCGCAGCGCAGATTGAGGGAGCTCTTCGGGGATAGATTTATTCTCTCCTCGGTTGGCAGCGTCATTAACCTATCAGGTTAGAGGATGTTTTTATTTTTGGTAATAAAGAGAGAGGTATGAGATGGGAGCAAGAGACGTAAAAGAGAAGGTAGAAGAGGTATTAAGCGAGATAGGGGCAAGGGCGGGGGTAGATC
>QMLM01000210.1 GCA_003646745.1 Deltaproteobacteria bacterium
GTAAAAAGGGAGGGGGCGGGGCAGGTGGCCTTAGTGGGCGTTCCCAATGCAGGCAAATCACAACTATTAGCCGCCCTCACCAATGCTGAGCCCGAAGTGGCAGATTATCCCTTCACCACCCAGAGGCCTCAGGCTGGGATGGTGGCCTTTGAGAACGTCCAAATCCAGATGGTGGACCTCCCCCCCCTTACCGAGGAGCACACCGAACCATGGGCCTTCAACATCATGCGGAATGCTGACGCCCTTGTTCTGATCCTCGACCTAAGTCAAGATCCCCTGGCGGAGTTGGAAACCATTATAAAAGTGTTGGGGGAGCAGAGGATTACCCTCCAGGGTGAAGGTGGTGGAGAGATTGAGCCGGGTACCTTTCCCAAGAGGTCATTGGTGATAGGCAATAAGGGAGATCTAGCAGGGACAAAAGAAAATTTTGCCATATTAAAGGAGCTTTATGGTGAGAGGTTCTCTATGATAATGGTCTCAGCCAAGGAGGGCTTAAATCTTGAGAAGTTGAGGGAGAAGTTATACACGCTGCTCGATGTCCTGCGGGTATACCCCAAGCGCCCAGGCCACGAGCCCGATTTAAGCGCCCCGGTGATCCTCAAGCGGGGAAGCACAGTTCTGGACCTCGCCCAAGAGATCCACAAAGATTTCGTCAGTAAACTCCGCTACGCCAGGATCTGGGGGTCGGGGAAGTTTGATGGGCAGAGGGTGCAGAGAGACTACCCACTACAGGACGGCGATATCATCGAGCTGCATATCTGAAAAGAAGCAACTCAATGCTTCTTATCGGATGAGGGAAAGATTGACATATATTAATAGATTATTTATAATTTTTATTGAAAAAATTAGACATTTTTTGGTTAAAATATCTTAGAAACAGGATTTATGTCATTAGAGGAGTTGCATGCGGGTAAAATCCTCATCGTCCACCAAGGGGCGTTGGGCGATTTTATCCTCACCCTGCCAGCTATCATGGCCTTGAGGGAGTTTTTGCAGCCTGTATGGCTGGAGATCATGGGACATCCCTGGATCCTACAGCTGGTCGAAGGCCGCTACTATGCCGATGGCATCCGAGATGTCAACAGGGCTGAAATAGCTCCCTTCTTTCATGAGGGGGCGCAGCTGCCTGAGAAGATGTGCGGTTATTTTCAGAAGTTTGATGCTGCCTTTGTCTTTGGCAAGGGGGTGGCTTTTGAGCGCAACCTCCAGCGAGCGGGGGTAAAAAGGGTGTTCCTTCTGTCCCCTTATCCCGAGGGCAAAAGGCACATGATAGAACACCACATCTGCTCTTTAAGGGCTTTGGGGATACCTTCCACCCCTGCACCACCAAGGGTATTTCTGCAAGAGGAAGACAGAAGCTGGGCGAAGCAGTTTTTGCGCCAAAGGGGATGGGAACAAGATGGGATAATAGCCTTGCACCCAGGAGCGGGCAGTAGCAAGAAGGTCTGGCCCCCAGAACGTTTTGCCTCTGTGGGCAGAGCGTTGGCTGAGGATGGATGGAGGCTTGTTATCATCCAAGGACCCGCCGATGAACAAGTAGTGCAAGAGATGCTCGGGGAGTTGAATGGAATCCCTCATTTAGTATTGCGCGATCTTCCTCTGATAAAGCTAGGGGCCTTGCTAAGTTGTACTTCTATATTTATCGGAAACGACTCCGGCATCTCCCACCTGGCGGCGTCTTTAGGGGTAACTACGGTGACGCTGTTCGGCCCCACAGACCCTGAAGTATGGGCTCCCCGAGGCGAGAAGGCCTTTTGGCTTCGGGGGCAGGCCGATTGTTCCCCCTGTAGTTTGCAACAACGCAACAGGTGCAAAAGGCCAAGGTGCATGGAGGGGATAGAGGTGAAGGATCTGATGGAACTTCTCGTCGAGATAATCAAAATTTCCCGGGAAAGAGCGGTCTCCCTCAGCAAAAGGTTATCCCATCATAGCATGGGGGGGATGTCTTTATCTCAACATTAATTAAGGAGGAGAAGAGAATGGAGGAAAAGAGGATTGGTACGGTAATAGACTACTTCGCCAAAATCGGGGTTGTAGCTATCCACCTAGAGGAAGAAGGTCTGAAGGTAGGGGATACCATACATATCAAGGGTCACACCACGGACTTTACCGAGGAGATAACCTCTATGCAGATAGAGCGCAACCCTGTGCAGGAGGCGAAAGTAGGCGACGATGTGGGTATCAAGGTAAAGGAGAGAGCAAGAAAAAGGGATGTGGTTTATAAGGTAATAGATTAAGGATGCGCAGAGGCATTGCCCATCTCCCCCTTCACTACGGCAAGGCCCCAGTGTGGCTCTTCGAGAGGATGACCCTATTGGCTCGGGAGATCACCCGGGTGCTGGTGGCGGAGTTTGGTCCAGAGGAGGTCCTGCGTCGCCTATCAGACCCTTTCTGGTTTCAGGCCTTTGGGTGTCTGTTGGGCTTTGATTGGCATAGCAGCGGATTGACCACCACAGTATGCGGTGCCCTGAAGGAAGGGTTGCGAGGCTTGGAAGGGGAAACGGAGATCTTCATAGCTGGCGGTAAGGGCAGGGCTTCACGGAACACTCCCCAGGAAATAGAGAAGTATTGTGACCGTATATCTTTGGATCCTGCCCATTTAATATACGCCTCGCGCATGGCTGCTAAAGTGGACAGCAGCGCCTTGCAAGATGGCTATCAGCTCTACCACCATACCTTCTTTTTCACCCCTCAAGGGAAGTGGTGTGTGATCCAGCAGGGGATGAACCCCACCACCCGCTATGCCAGAAGATACCACTGGTTGAACGAGGGGATAAAGGACTTTGTCTGCGAACCCCATCAGGCTATATGTTGCGACGCCCGGGGGGTTGCCTTAAATATGGTAGCCCAGGAGAGCCATGGGGCAAGGGATGCAGTGGCGGCCTTGAGCAAGGAGGACCCGGATAGGGTCATTACTGAGGTGAGACGAATTGAGGGACTGCATCTACCTGCCCGCCACCCCATCCAGTTCGGCGACCTAAATGTTAAAAGGCTCCATCAGATCCTGCTGAAGACCTATGAGCGAGGGGCAAAGGACTTCGAGGAGGTACTGGGAACCCCAGGGGTGGGGCCCAAGACTATCAGAGCCCTGGCTCTTATCGCTGAACTCATCTATGGTGAGCGACCGAGCTTCCGCGATCCAGCCCGGTTCAGCTTTGCCCATGGGGGCAAAGATGGCCATCCCTATCCCGTTGATCGCCAGACCTATGATCGCTCAATAGACTTTCTGAAAAAGGGACTCTGGGCCACTAAGGTCGACCACAGCGAGAAGCTGAAGGCGATGAGGAGGTTGAACACCTTCTTCTCCTTCAAGTAGGCAGAAATGGATCTTTTCACCCAAAGGGCTGAGGAATTTGGCATCAACACTGCCCCCTTGGCCGACAGGATGAGGCCGAGGGATTTGGA
>QMLM01000211.1 GCA_003646745.1 Deltaproteobacteria bacterium
CCCTCAATCACCTCTATGACCCATTCCTCATGAAAGATGTAGATCGAGGGGTGGAGAGGATCATCAAGGCCATCAAGGAGCGAGAAAAGATCTTAATCTATGGCGATTACGACGTGGATGGTGTAACCGCCTGTGCCCTCTTGGTGGATTTTTTACGTTCATTGGGGGCTTATACATCTTATTACATCCCCCACAGATTAAAAGAAGGCTACGGCCTCAACCCTGAAGCCGTGAAGAGAATCGCTGCTCAAGGGGTAAGGCTTTTAATCTGTGTCGATTGCGGCATTAGCGATCAAGAAGAGATAATGCTGGCCCGAGAATTGGGAATGGATACCATCGTAATAGACCACCACGAAATACCTACCCAACTTCCACCTGCCCATGCCATCCTTGATCCTCTGCAATCAGACTGTCCTTTCCCGTTTAAAGGGCTAGCCGGAGTGGGTGTAACCTTCAATTTCGTCGTGGCACTTCGCAGCAGGTTAAGGGATTTGGGTTTTTGGCAGGATTGTAGTGAACCGAACCTGCGTCGTTACCTGGATCTAGTCGCCCTAGGTACCATAGCCGATATAGTCCCTTTGGTAGATATGAACAGAATCTTGGTAAAATATGGCTTAAGAGAGTTGGAAAATAGTACGAAGCCGGGCATTTTAGCCCTCAAAGAGGTCAGTGGCATGGGCGAGGGGGAGGTTTCCACGGGCCAGGTGGCCTTTCGCCTCGCCCCTCGTCTAAATGCAGGAGGGAGGGTGGCCAGCGGACAGATGGGGGTGGAGCTACTATTGGCAAAAGAACTTGCCCAGGCCAAAAGAATCGCCGAAGAGCTTGATGGCGCCAACCGAGAGCGCCAAACCATTGAGGAGAAGATCTACAAGGAAGCAAAAGAACTCATCCAACAAGAGGGGCTCATGCATCGCAGCGGCCTTGTCCTGAGCTGTGATGACTGGCATCCGGGCGTCATTGGGATTGTCGCCTCTAAGATAGCCGAGGAGCTTTGGCGGCCTACGGTCTTGATCGCCCTCGATGGGGAACAGGGGAAAGGTTCAGCGAGAAGCATAGTGGGATTCCACCTCTATGAAGGTCTCAAGGAGTGCGGTAAGTACTTATTGGGATTCGGTGGACACAAATATGCCGCCGGTTTGAGAATCAGTCGGGAAAAGATCAGGGAATTCAGCGAAGTTTTTGAACAAGTGGTAAAGAGTAAGGTAAGGGCACAAGATCTTACCCCCGCCATCTTTATCGATGCGGAAGTGGACTTAAGGGAGATTACTCCAGAGCTCTTGAATTATCTCTCCCTGTTTCCCCCCTATGGGGCGGCCAATCCTAAGCCCCTTTTTTGTACAAAAGGCAGGCTCCCTGTGCACGATATCAGGACGGTAGGGGAAAGTAGCCTAAAGTTTAAGATGCGGGAGGCAGGGGTAGCCTATGAGATAATTGGCTTCGGTATGGGATCCCTCGCCCCTCAACTTGGAGAAGAATTGAGGATAGCTTTCTATCCCCAGATGAACGATTGGGAGGGGTTAAAGAAGCTTCAACTAGAGCTAAGGGCCGTAGATATAGACCAGGAGGGTTGACCCCTCACCATCTTGGTATCTCGAGCATATCTTTTTAGGCCGTTTAAGATAGCGGTGGCTATTTCATTGAGATATCTCTCATCCTTAAGTCTCCTCTCTTCCATCGGATTGCTGATAAAGGAGACCTCAATCAGGATGGAGGGCATCTTTGCACCAAACAAGACGACAAAAGGGCCTTGTTTCACCCCTAGGTCTTTCACTCGTGCGTATCTCCTCTTGAGTCTCCCCACCAAGGATCTTTGAACGCATTCGGCTAGATGACATGATTCATTCACTTTGGCGTTGAGCATGAGATCATAAAGAATGAGTTGCAGGTCGCTTATCCTTTCAGGTGAAACGCCATTTTCTCTGGCCGCAAGCCGCAAGGCATCCTTATCGGTGGTAAAGTTGAGAAAATAGGTCTCTATTCCGTGGACCCTCATGTTTTTGCTGGCGTTGGCATGAACGGAAAGGAAGAGGTCGCCTCCCTTTGTATTGGCGATAGCGGTTCTTTCCTCCAGCGGTATAAAACGATCGTCCTCGCGAGTCAGGATAACCTCCCACCCCAATTCTTTCTTGATCTTATCCCCCAATATCTGGGCGATCTTCAATACAACATCCTTTTCCCTAAGTCCTTTAGGCCCTATTGCCCCTGGATCTTCTCCGCCATGGCCTGGATCTATCACCACTTTGAAGGACGAAGATCGCTGAGGAGATGGAGGTTTGGTGGCCTTTTTTTTCTTCACTCTTGTAGGTCTTCCCAAGACATCTATCACGATCCTGAAGGGATCGGTTAGGAGAAAGGTCTTATAGTCGATGACGCTCTCCAAATCCAGCACCACACGCACGGTAGTAGGGTTGTATTGCCCGGCCCGGGCTCTCTTGAGGAGCCCGTCTCCTATGGGGATGGGTTGTTTGAGATGAGGGCTGAGTTTGGCAGTTTTGATATCTATATAAAGACGTGGGGGTTTTTTTAACTTGACGTCTTTCCTCAGAAGGTGGTCTTTATAGGTGACCTCGCGCTCAATATCTATCACTATACGGGTATAGGCGGAGTTAGACCAATACCTGATCCCTTTGACCAGGGCCCTCTTTTGAGACCCAACGCCAAAGCTTCTCTCTGAGGCCTGGAGCTGACAAAAAGGATTTAATAAGGTCAAGGCCCACAACAGAAAGAAGATTAACACCAGCCATATGCTTGTCTTTTTCAGCATCCTCAGGCCATTCTGCAAAGGCCCCCCTCTGGGAGGCCTTCGAAGAAACATTTGTAGCTAATATCACTGCTTACTTAGCTTAGGAAGATAAAACCCTCCTCGGTTGAACGACATGAGGGGCGATAAATATCAAGAGTTCCTTTTTAGTGTTGCCCTTATTCTTCTTTTTAAATAACCAGCCTAGTAATGGAATCTTATGAAACAAGGGAACGCCATGGAGGCCTTCGCTTTTTTCGTAGGAATAGACACCTCCGATCACTACCACCTCACCGTCTTTGACCAGGACCTCTGTCTTGGCTTCCTTCTTGTCGATGGCTGGGACCCCTGAAACCGTATGGGACCAATCAGGGGTATCTTTAGAGGCCTTGATCTCCATCTTTATGTGTCCATCGGCGGTTACATGAGGGGTGACGGTCAGCTTCAGGTTGGCCTCGATGAACTCGGTAGTCACCGTCCCCTCCTCTGTTATCTTCAGATATGGTATGCGCAACCCCTGCTCTATATAGGCCTCTCGATGATCTAACGTAGTAATCCTAGGGCTGGAAATCACCCTACCCTCCCCTGATTCTTCAAGGGCAGAGAGTTTCACCCGTAGGTATTTGGTATTCGGAATATTCCCCACTAAGAACTCCAAGGCAC
>QMLM01000212.1 GCA_003646745.1 Deltaproteobacteria bacterium
TGAAGATCCTTTTGGAGGAGATGCTCGGCTTTGCCGGGCTGGACAAGGGGGCGGTATATCTGACCTTTAGAGATCGGCTGTTGGTTAAAGCCCATAAGGATCTGCCAGGGGGGCTTCTGGCCGAGATATCCGATCTGGCGTTGGAGGCGATTCCTTGGGCGCAGGAGAAAACCCTGTGGCAGAAGGGGTTCTCAAAGGCATTGCCCCAGGCAGAGAGGGTGGCTCGAAGGTATGGTATTCGCTCCTGGCTTTGGCTTCCCTTAAGGGTTGAGGGCCGCCTTTTGGGTGCAGTGGTTCTCTTTGCCTCCCAGCCCGAGGCCTTTTCTAAAGAGAAGGTTGAATCCTTGGAGAAGATGGCCGATTCGGTCTCCCTGGCCGTGGAGAACGCCCGCCTGTACAACGAATCTCAGGAGCGCCTGGCCCGTCTGGTTACCTTGCGAGAAATCGATCGAGCCATCTCGGCGAATCTTTCCCTTGATGACATCATCCAAGTGGTTTTAGAAAAGGTCATCCCTCACATGGCGGTAGATGCAGTGGGGGTAAGTCTTATGGATTGGGAACGCAAACGCACTATCTTGGCCCACATGTTGCTCCCATCCGGTGTCCGTATAGAGGGAGAGGCCTTCGAGCTATCTAATAGTTTGCTGGATGAGCTGGGGATCAAGAAGGCGGCTGTGGTCATCTATGACCTCCAGTCAGATCCACGGGTACAGAACCACCGCGAGCTAATCCACAGATATAACCTCCGCTCCTATATTGGGATCCCCTTGGTGGTTCAAGATGAGGCCATAGGGGTATTGCATCTTTTCACTACGGAGCCGAGGATCTTCGATCAAGAAGACCTCAACTTTTTTGCCACCCTGGCGGGTCAAGCGGCTATCTCCGTACAAAATGCCCGTCTTTACAACGCCGCCTTGCGGCGGTTAACGGGGATGGAGACCCTTGCAGGTCTCACCCTCCAAATGCAACAGTACAGGGATGAGGAGGAAATGGCCCGCCATCTCCTCCTTGCCATCTCAAAGGTCACGGGGGTGGGGATGGCCGCCTACTTTTCCTATGACGAAGATAGCAAGATGGTGAGATTGACAGCGCACCACGGCTTCAAGGGGGAGCGAGAAGGGACGGTAAGTGCCAGATTTGCCTTTCCTTTAGGAGAGGAGAAGGGGGTGGTGGGGCTGGTTGCCTATACAAGAAAACCCCTCTACCTGCCCGATGCCCAGAAGGATTCCCGTTGGGTTCCCCTTGGTCCTCCTATCCACTCAGCGTATTTTCTTCCTTTATTTAATGAGGATCACCTGTTCGGCGTATGTGGCGTCTTTTCCCAGGAGTTGGATGGCCTCTCCAGAGAACAGAGGGCCTTAGGCGACACCTTTGCCTCCTATGCCTCCATGGCTATGGAAAACGCCTGGTTGCATATGAAGGCAGTGGCTGCAGCCCAAGATTGGCAGGATACCTTCGACTCCATGATGGACATGGTCTACATCGTCGACCGGGACTTCACCATCCTCAGGGTTAATAAATCCACCGCCCAGACTTTAAGGATAAAGCCGGAGGAGTTTCTCACTAAGAAGTGTTATCAGATCTTCCATAACCTCGATCATCCCATTGAGGTATGCCCTAAGGTGAGGGTGGAGAAGACCGGCGAAGCTCAGATGATAGAATTGAAGGAGCCGTTCCTGAAGAAGACACTTCTTATTTCCTGCTCCCCCTTGGAGGAACATGGTGGACAGTTCGGGAGGTTTGTCCACGTAGTTCGGGATGTGACCGAGCAAAGGAAGGTAGAGGGGATGGTTCAGCAACTGGAGGAGTCCCTTGCGATGAGCTTCTATGGTGTTACTCAGGCCATTGCCAAAATGGTGGAGGCTAGAGACCCCTATACCAGTGGTCACGCCGAGCGGGTTTCCGAGATGGCTGTCCTGTTGGCTCAGGAGATGGGACTTTCAGGGACGGATATTGAGGGGATAAGGGTAAGTGGTATCTTGCACGATATCGGCAAGGTATCTGTTCCCGCTGAGCTCTTGACCAAACCCACCAAGTTGACCGACCTGGAAGTAGCCATGGTGCAGAAGCATCCCCTATCGGGATATGAGGTCTTAAAGGACATCAAATTCCCTTGGCCAGTGGCGGAGGCCATCCTCCAGCACCACGAGAGATTGGATGGTTCTGGCTACCCAGAAGGATTGAGGGGAGCACAACAGATAGGTCTATATGCCCAAATCCTTGCCGTGGCCGATGTTATGGAGGCTATGAGCGCCCATCGCCCTTACCGGGCCGCTTTGGGTTTGGAGGCGGCGGTAGAGGAGATAAAGAAAGGTAGAGGTACTAGCTATTCTCCAGAGGTGGTAGATGCCTGTCTGAGGCTTATAAAAAGTGGCCGATGGCCAGAAGTGTAGTTTATTGGGCTTTTTGAATGCCTAAGAACTGAGGTAGCAGAGGGCTTTTTTCGCAACCAACTCCCCTTGGTGGACGCAGTCGCTGATACCAATCCCCCGATAAGCACTGCCTGTGAGGAAAAGTCCTGGGTGCCTTTTCAAGATCTTCTCGAGGAGGGAAAGTCTTTCCTCGTGTCCTATGACGTACTGAGGCATGGTCTTGTCCCAGCGAAAGATCCTCACGAGCATAGGTTCACCATCTATCCTTAAGATCTCATCAATATCCTTTCTTACTGCCGTTAGAAGGTCCTTGTCTGCCCAAGTTACTAATTCTTCGTTTTTTGCCCCACCCACAAAACAGCGCAAAAGGACCATTCCTTCAGGGGCCCGGTTGGGAAACTTTATAGAGCTAAAGGTAGCGGCCATGATCTTGCGCCCCTCCAGATGAGGCACCACAAACCCGTATCCATCAAGGGGGTGACCTATCTGTGATCGCCTATACGCCAGATTGATGGTGGCGGTGGACACATAAGGTATGCTGAGCAGTTGCGAACTCAGCTGGCCGTCGGTCCCCTTTAGAAACCCCGCTGCCACAAAGGACGGAGTAGCCAGAATTAAGGCATCTGTCTCTAAGGCTCTCTCCCGTCCTCTTATCCATAGACGGTAGCGGGGTCTGCCCGCAGCGCCCTCCATGATTTTGCCCACCTCCACTACCTCATGATCCTTAAGGATGGTTTCAGCAGGAAGGGACTTCTCCAGGACCGATACCAGTTCATCCATCCCCTCCCTAAAGGTGACGAATATAGTAAAAGGTGAAGGGGGGTAATGGTGGGTGCGTTTCCTGCTCCGATACATCCCCCAAATGAGGCTGCGATACTCCCTTTCCAGGTAGATAAAGCGCGGGAAGGTGCTTCTCAGGCTCATGGTCTCCGGATCCCCGGCGTGGATGCCCGCCACCAAGGGCTCATCAATTCGCTCCAATGCCTCTTCTCCCA
>QMLM01000213.1 GCA_003646745.1 Deltaproteobacteria bacterium
CAGGAGGCCCTCCCCGCAAGCAGCTCCATCCCCAGGGCCTCTGCCTGGGCCTCCAATAGCTCCCCTCTCAGCCCGTGGCCCCTGGTGCGCGCCCCGGTGGTGTTGAACATGGTGAAAAGGCACTCGATCCGATGCCCCCCCTGAGTGGCCTTCCAAAGGGCCAGACAGCTCTCCTTGCCGCCGCTGAAGGAAGAAAAGAGCCTCATCGAAGCACCATACCACAGATCCGACAATGTCGCCTCCACCGGGGGAGGCCACCCCCGCAGTTGGGACAGGCCTCCTCCCCTGGCCGTGGTGGGGGTACCTCCCCCACCACCTCCCTGAAGACCTCGTAGAAGTAGAGGTGCTCCTTACAGAGGAACCTGACCGGGTAGATGGCCTTCTTTTGTTCAAACTCTTCATCAGGTATCTTCTCGGAAACGATCCTCCTCAGAGAAGCCATCCCGGAGCCCACCTCCAGAGGGCGCTTCTTTTGCCAGATAAACTCACGTGGGAGGAAGGGCTCGAAGGCCTTCCTGAGGATCCACTTCCCCCATACTCGCCCCTTCTCCTCTCTTATCTTTAATTCCCCTTTCAAAGTCAAGGCAAAATCCACAAAATCCTTATCCAGAAATGGCTGTCTTACATCAATGCCAAAGTATTCCCCTATTCGATTTGAACTGAAGTTCATAGAGCGGCTTATCCTTCGGATGTAGGCTTCGAGATCCTCTATCTCCTGCATGTAGGGATAGCCTCCGAAGAGCTCATCTCCCCCGTCGCCGGTCATTACGGATTTGAGCCCCTGCCCCTTTGCCTCCTTCATCCCGAAATAGACAACCAGATCATTGGGCAGGGCAGGATCGAAACTTCTTAATATCTTTACCACATTTCTTACAGCAGAAAGAGACTCATCGACTCCGACCTTCAAAATGGCAAGATCGAGATTAAGCAACCTGCTGAGGATGGAGATATATTTAAGGTCTTCCCCCTGGCCCTCCAGGCTCACTGTGATGGCCTTTGCTTGGGGGGACAGATAGGCCAATATCCCCGAGTCTATCCCCCCGGAAAGGAGGAGGCAATCGCCCCTGTGCCTCTTAAGGGCATCCTCCAATTGCTCCCTGATGGATGAAGCTACCCTCTCTACGTCCACATAATTCCTATCTTAGCCCCCCTGATGGGAGCACATGATCTTAAAAAATACTTAACTTAACGCCACCGTAAGCAGAAATGCCGGGGGTGCCATATCCAAATGCCTCTTCATAGTCCTCGTCAAAGAGGTTCTCGATGCGTGCGAAGACCTCCACGTATTTGTGGACCTTGAAGGACCCGCTGAGATTGACCACCACATAATCATCCAACTCCACACGGCGCGCCGGCCACACCGAGAAATCCATGTCATCCCTTTCACCGACGAAGAGGGGGCCTAAATTTGCTGTCCCCCTCTCATCCAAAAATCTGTAACACAGATTGAAACCTGCCTTGTGCAAAGGCCGCCTGAGCAGACGCTCCCCTTGATCATCTTCGGTGTCTGTGTAAGTGTACTTGATCCGTGCAGAGAGGTCTTTGAAGGGAACGACCTCAATGAAGGCCTCAAAGCCCCACGTTTCAGCGTCCTCGATGTTCACATAGCCACGACCAGAGATATAGTCGATAAGATCATCGAACTCGTTGCGAAAATAGGTCAGCCCCAGGGTTATACGCTCATCAAACAAGGATTGTTCCGCCCCCACATCCCAACCCAAGCTCTCTTCGGGATCGAGATTGGGGTTTCCCACCGGCATCCCCCAGAAGGGAGGGGCGTACAGCTCATAGAGGCTCGGGGCACGGAAGCCCGTGCCGACAGACCCTTTGATTTTGGTCCCGATTTTATCGAATACAAAGGCCTGGGTTACCCTGAAGGTGGTATGGTCTCCGAACTCCTTATGCTTATCCCAGCGAACTCCCACAGTAGTGAAGGAGATGTCGAACAGCTTTATCTGATCTTGGGCAAAGAGGCTACAGGTATAGGCGGATTCATCCATACGGCTCCAAGGACTTATGCTCTCCATCGCCTCTTTTTCATATTCAAACCCAAGGGTTAGGGTGTTGGTCTTGTGGAGATAGAGGTTGTGCTGCCAAGAGATTTCATGTTTTTCTCCGTCGTAGTCGCTATCACCCCATGGGTCATCTATATTTGCTCTGCTGTGGTCTGTAAAACCATAGGCGAGGATCTGCTCCCAGAGACCATCGAAGGCCGTAACCTTGATATGAGGTCGGACAAACACCTCTTGCTTATTCACATGGTAGTCCTCCACATCCTGATATGGACCTCCTCCCCCATCTAAATCAGTCCGTCCATCATGGAATCGGAAGCTCACCCCCATATCCAGCCAGTCACTAGGTGCAATCTCCAACCGGCTGGACGCAGTGAAATTTTCCCACCCATCGTCTTCCGTGTTTCCAGGAAGATCCGCATCTGCTGCGGAGAATCCATCTGTACGTATGTGAGAGAAGGCAAAGGAGAAGCTTGCCCAGTCATTGGACGCCCCGATACCGGCGAACTGTCGCGCGGTAGAATATGAACCTCCCTCTGCGCCCAGAGAAAGGGTAGGTTTCTTGTCCCACCTCTTGGTTATGATATTTATCACCCCACCCATGGCATCGGCGCCATAAAGGACACTCTGCGGACCCCTTACGATCTCTATGCGTTCGATGTTATCCACAGTGAGATTGGCAAAGTCATACTGACGCTGCATAAGGCTCGGATCGCCCATCTCCATCCCGTCAATGAGAACCAAGGTGTGATAGGAGTTAGCACCTCTGAGAAAGACCGACGTCCCTGCTCCAGGCCCACCAGTGGAGACCGCATCCAGCCCCAAGGTCCCCTTAAGGACCTCTTTTGCCGTGGTATAGCCCTTTGCCTTTATTTCATCCTCAGTTATCACCGTTACAGAACTCCCAACCTCCTCTTCTGGGGTAGGAACCCTGGTGGCTGTGACCGCCACCTCCTCCAGTTCTACTGCCTCCTCCTCTTGGGCGAACAGATGACCAAAAGAGCCAAAGGCGATCACGATGGTAAGAACAGCAACAATCCAGTATCTCTTCATCTCAAACCTCCTTTTTCATCTTTTTCCTTGGGAGGCCCTGTGATATAATTTCATCCCAGCTCAGCCGGACCTCCGGTTGGGTGGCGTGGGGCGGATGGTTTGCATTAGGGGTCCATCCGCCCCCTACGAGTTTCATCGAAACTCCCTTTTATGACTTTTCACCTCCTTTCCCTTTAAATTAAAAGCCCTCAGGGAAAAATCCCTGAGGGCTGCACCCAGTTTTCTTCGCCCCTTACCCCTCCCCTCAACCCTCGAAGGGGATAAGG
>QMLM01000214.1 GCA_003646745.1 Deltaproteobacteria bacterium
AGGTAGGCGGTAGGGTGGAAGTTCCATGATGAGGGGCGCTACTTCCTCTCTGAAGAAGAGGCCCTTGAATGTCCGCGCCATAATGATGGCCAGCACTATGCCCAACAAGTAGAGGGAGAAGACCACCAGACCCTGCCTCTGGGCGAAGAAGGCCCCGGCAAACAGCGTATAGATAGGAAGTCTTGCCGAACAAGACATCAGGGGGTTCACCAAGATGGTGATGATTCGGTCCTTTTTGCTCTCCAGAGTTCGGGTGGCCATAATGGCCGGGATGTTGCAGCCGAAGCCAATGATCAACGGGATGAAGGACTTTCCATGCAGCCCTAAGGCGTGCATCAATCTGTCCATTACAAAGGCGGCTCTTGCCATGTAGCCCGAGTCCTCCAAAACGGCGATGGCGAGAAAGAGCAAAAGGATATGGGGCAGGAAGACCAATACTGAGCCAATCCCTGCGATGATCCCATCGGAGAGCAGCGAGATAGACCACGCAGGTGCTCCCAGAGATTGGAGCATTGAAGTAACGACCCCACCAAACCACCCGAAAAGGGCGTCGATTAGGTCAGCTAACGGCCCCCCCAGACCGAAGACGATTTGGAAAGTTACCACCATGAAGGCGAGGAAAATGGGAATTCCCAGGTACTTGTTGGTCAAAACCTTGTCTATTTGATCGGACCAATTTATTCTCTCCTCTATGCCGGCCCTCTTTTTGATACATTCTTTACACACTCCGTGAATATATCCATATCTCCTCTCGGCAATGAGGGTCTCAAGGTCATCATAACCCAGGTCTCTTTGGACTTTGCGCAGAAAGCGCTCCAGACCCTTTTGGTCGATTCCTTTTTTCAGCAACGTCTTTGTAACTTCAGGATCTCCCTCTAAGAACTTGATAGCACTCCAGCGATCGGGATAGGGGATCTCACCCAAGGATCTGAGCTTTTCCTCCACCTCTTCGATCATTGCCTCGGCATCTTTGCCGTAATTGATCCTGAACTTATTATCAGTGCTAGCTGCAGCCGAGAGGATGGCCTTTTTGAGCTCTTCTATCCCCTCCCCCTTATTTGCCACCGTAGGGACCACGGGGGAGTTCATCACATCCGAAAGGGTACGAATGTCTATCTCCCATCCTCCCCTTTGTGCCATATCCATCATATTTAAACAGATGACCAGATTGACCTCCAACTCCAATAGTTGGGTGACTAGATAGAGATTTCTCTCCAGATTGGAGGCATCCACAATCGCCACTACCACATTGGGCTTTTCCTTCACCACGAAATCTCTGGCGATCTTCTCATCAATGGAGTAGGCGGTGAGCCCATAGGTGCCGGGAAGATCCACTACCTTTACCTTGGTGCCGTGAAGGGAAAACTCCCCTTCCTTTTTTTCCACCGTTACTCCAGGCCAATTGCCCGTGTGCTGCCGGGAACCGGTGAGCTGGTTGAAGACGGTGGTCTTGCCCGTATTTGGGTTGCCTGCTAAGGCGACAAGGATCTCTTTTTTCCTCCTTTTCATCCCTTCCCTCCTAGGCCGGTAAAACAAGTATCTTATGGGCCATGCCGAAACCCAATCCTAACCTCATTCCTCCTTTGCCGATGATAACCTGGCCAGGGGGGGAGTTGGATATCACCTCGATTACATCCCCCAGCCCGATCCCAATGCTGAGGAGTCTGCGTATCAATCCGCGGCCAGCCCTTATCTCCACCACCCTTACCCGTTCTCCTTCTTGAACCATGCTCAAAGGTATTGGGATCATTGCTACTGCCTCTCTATCAATACCAATTCTGCCTCTTCTTTGCGCAGCGAGAGGTGATAGCCTTTTACCAAGACATCAACCGGATCCCCGAGAGGGGATACTTTCTCTACCTGGATCTCTGTGCCCGGGACAATCCCCATATCGAGGAGTCTTCTCTTGACCTCCCCCTTCCCTTTAAGCCTCAGGACTTTTCCCTTCTCTCCCGGCTTGAGTTCTTTGATGGTAGGCATCTCCTCCATCTCTTTACCTCCTTTCAGACAATGTTCGGGCCTTTTACCTGTCCTGGCGAAGTAGTGGAAACTGGTAAGCCACAGGGGTTCGCCCTCGGGGCAATCCTCCACAAACTGGATGAACTTGAGAAACCTCTCAAGGGTTTCTCGGCTTATATGGTGTTCCAAACGACAGGCATCCTGCTCCGCTATTTCGGGGTTTACTCCCAACATTTGATGGAAGAACTGGAAGAGGGTCCTGTGCTTTTCGTAGATTTCTTGGGCCATCAGGGTTCCCTGGGGGGTGAGCTCTATATATCCATATCTTTCATGAACCACCAAGTTTTTCTCCACCAACCCCTTCAAGGCCCCAATCACCGACGCCATCCTGACCCCAAGAAATTTGGCTACATCTCTCACGCGGACTACTCGATCCCTTTGTCCTATCAACCAAATGGCCTTCAGATAATCTTCCAAACTAGCCGTAAGTTCCATAATGATACCTTATTAAATATGTTAGTTTAAACTAAAAATAATAGGCATGCCTTACTTTGTCAAGCAAAAATTTCTCCGTTACTTTGATAGCATAATGGTACTTTTCAAGGGTAGCAAAGGGTGTTATTTTACAAACTGGAGTTTGATGGATAAGGGAATTTCGCTTAAACCTATGTAGAAAGGGGGGAAAGATGGCGGGGCAAACGAAAAGGTTTGGGATGGGTTGGTTGCCCGATTATCCTGACTATCGGGATTACACCGTGGAGCACAGAGAAGTAGGGCCGATGCTGAAGAAGCTGGGTCTTTCTAGGCCGGCAAGGGGAGATCTTCCTAAATCTGTTGACTTGAGGCAGTGGTGTCCACCCGTGGAGGATCAGGGTGAGCTTGGGGCCTGTACGGCCCATGCGGGGGTGGGATTGGTGGAGTATTTTGAGCGCCGAGCCTTTGGCAAGCATATAGACGCCTCCCGTCTCTTTCTTTACAAGGTCACCCGAAATCTATTGAATTGGAGAGGGGATACCGGTGCCTTTCTCAGGAGTACTATGGGGGCTATGGTGCTTTTCGGCGTTCCTCCGGAGCAATATTGGCCCTACCGCATAGAGGAGTTCGACAAAGAGCCGCCTCCCTTCTGTTACGCCTTTGCCCAGAACTATCAGGCCATCAAATATCTGCGTCTAGATCCCCCCGATATCCCCAAAGGGGATCTCTTGGCCAAGATTAAGGCCTTTCTGGCCGCCGGGGTCCCCGCCATGTTTGGCTTTAGCGTCTACAGCTCCATATCCGAGGTGGGTTCCGGAGGAGAGATCCCCTTTCCGTGCCCTGGTGAGAAGATCGTTGGCGGGCATGCAGTGATGGCGGTAGGGTATGA
>QMLM01000215.1 GCA_003646745.1 Deltaproteobacteria bacterium
CAGGGGAACCTTCTTCTATGATCTTGCCATCGTGCAGCATGGCTATTTTGTGGGCGATGCGAAAGGCGGTCTGAATATCGTGGGTAATGGCCACAAAGGTCCTCCTCAATCTCTTCTGGGTCTCGATGATGAGATCCTCTATGGCCTCGGCCATGAGTGGATCGAGGCCGGTGGTCGGCTCATCAAAGAGCACAATCTCCGGGTCTAGGGCAAGGGCACGGGCCAGACCCACCCTACGCTTCATCCCCCCACTGAGCTCAGCGGGCATCTTCTCCTGGGCCCCGGCAAGCCCCACCTGCTCCAGCTTTTGGGCCACTATCTTTCTAATTTCATCCTCCTTGAGCTTGGTATGCTCGCGCAGCGGGAAGGCCACGTTCTCACCCACGGTCATAGAATCAAACAGCGCCGCCTCCTGAAAGAGCATCCCGAACTTCTTCCTCATCTCATTTAGTTCTTTATCCCGCAAACGGGTTATATCTATTCCATCTACCCTGATCTCCCCTCTATCGGGCCGCAGCAGTCCGATAATGTGCTTTAATAAAACGCTCTTTCCCACGCCGCTTCTACCAAGAATGACGGTAGTCTGCTCGCTGGGGATCTGAAGGTCCACCCCATCTAAGACCTTTTGCTTGCCAAAAGACTTATATAACCCCTTGATCTCGATCACTTAAAACATCACCGCGGTCAAGATGTAGTCCGCCATCAAGATGGTCACCGCCGCCAGGACCACACTTTGGGTGGTAGCTCTGCCCACCCCTTCTGCACCCCCCGCGGTGGTAAACCCCTTGTAACATCCAATGATCGAGAGGATGAGGCCGAAGACCGCTGCCTTTATGAGGCCGTTGTATATGTCCGTCAGCTCCACATACTTCTCCATATTGGCCACGTAGGCCCCGGCGTTTATCCTCAGGATGATCACCCCCACAAAGTACCCCCCCACAATACCCACAAAGTCAGCAATGATGGTCAAAATGGGGACCACAAGGATGCTGGCCAACACCCTAGGGACGATGAGGTATTTGATGGGATTTACCGCCATAGCAAAAAGCGCATCTATCTGCTCGGTAACCCTCATGGTCCCTATTTCTGCGGCCATGGCTGAGCCTGCTCTGCCCGTTACCATGATGCTGGTAAGCACAGGACCCAGCTCCCTGGTCATACTTAGAGCCACGGTAACCCCCACCATCGTCTCGGCCCCGAACTTCCTAGTGGCATAGAAGGTCTGCAGGGCCAAGACCATTCCGGTAAAGGCGCCGGTGAGGACCACCACCAAGACAGACTTTACCCCCACCCTCTCCATCTGCTGAAAGAGCAGGTCAAACCTAAAGGGAGGATAGAGGGACCATCGGGCTGTATCCAAAAGGAGGAGAAACAACCTACCCATTTCTTTAAGATATCCCGTTACCCCCTCCCCTAAGGCATTTATTGACTTCCACATGGGCTGTCTATCCTTTATAGATCCGTGGCACCCTTTTGCCCACCGAGCAAAGGATCTCATAGGGTATGGTCCCGATCTGCCGCGCAAGTTCCTCTGGGGTGATTTCCTGATCCAACTGCCTCCCCATTAACACCACCTCCTCCCCTACTTCAACCCCTTTTATGTCTGTCACGTCCACCATGGTCCAATCCATGCAGACTCTCCCCACTACCGGCGCCCTTCTACCTTTTATCAGGACTTCCCCTCGATTGGAGAAAAGGCGGCTGTATCCATCGGCATATCCGACAGGGATGGCAGCAATGAGGCTGGGGCGCTGGGTAAAAAAAGTCCGTCCATAGCTTATGGGGAACCCTGCCGGAACCCTTTTTAAATCCGCTACCTGACTCTTCCAAGACATCACCGGCTGCAAAGAGATCCTCTCCTTAAAGGAAGGGGAGGGATAGGAGCCGTACAGCATGATCCCCGGCCGCACTAAGTTAAGGTGGGCAGCAGGAAGGTTGAACACAGCGGCACTGTTGGCGATATGGCGCAAGGAAGGAACCATTCCCAACCCCTTCATCTCCTCTATGATCCAAAAAAATCTCCTGAGCTGCTCCTTGGCAAAGGGAGAATCTACCTCATCGGCCGTGGATAGGTGGGAGGCAACTCCCTCTATTTCTATATTCGGGAGGTTGCGCAACCGATCCAAAAAGGCAGGGGCTTCCTCATATAGGACACCAATTCTGCCCATCCCTGTGTCCACCTTGATGTGGACGGGCACCTTTTTGCCCAGCTTGGCCGCCTCGGCGGAGAGCGCCTCGGCGATCTCCAACCTATAAATCATAGGGGTAAGTTGATAACTCAATACATCTTCAACCTCCTCCCGATAGATGCCGCTCAAGATTAGCACCGGCTTGCGGACCCCCCCTCTTCTTACTTCCACCCCCTCCTTCACTGTAGCCACTCCCAATAGATCCACCCCCAACTCCTCCAACTTTCTGGATATAGGGACTGACCCGTGGCCATAGGCATCGGCCTTCACTACCGCCAGTAACTTAACCGATGGGGGAATAGAGTTGCGCAGTTGATGATAATTATGGGCCAAGGCCCCTAGATCTATCTCCGCCCTAGTAGGATGGGAACAAAGAGGCATAAAAATAAAACCCCCACTCGTCCCTTTAATTAGCACCTGTTAGCGAAGATTGTCAACATCTCCTTTTCCCCTGCAGCTTGCCTTTTCCCTTATACGATGATATCTTTTTGAGACTGCCAATGATAAGAAAGGAATTACCTTATGCGCATCGGTATCCCCAAGGCCTTGATGTACTATAAGCTCTTTCCCCTCTGGAGGACCTTCTTACAGGAGTTGGGGATGGAGGTGGTTACCTCTGATGAAGGGGTCTATCAAATTCTGAGCAAAGGTGTCCCTTATTATGAGGATAGCTGTCTACCTTTAAAGTTGCTAATTCCTCACTCCCAAAACCTAGTTGGCAAGGTGGACGCCATCTTCCTCCCCCGCCTGATTAGCCTGGACGGCCGTTATATCCTCTGTCCCAAATTCCGAGGGGCCCCCGATGTGTTGAGATTGGCCTTGAAGGACAAAGTGGAGATCTGGGATGGTGTGATAGACCTGCGTCAGGGTAAAAAGGGTCTGCATGAGTTCTTCCTCGATATGGCAAGGCGCACGGGAATAGACCCCAAAAAGATAAGGCGAGCATATCAAAAGGGGCTGGATTACTATCAAGTATTTAATAAAACCTTAATCGAAAGGATAAATGCGATGGGGACGCAGGAAATCTTTGATCCAACGTCTCTTACCCCATCACCAACTGAAGAGGGGTACAAATTTAGAGTGGCCTTCATAGGCCGACCTTATAATCTCTTCGACCC
>QMLM01000216.1 GCA_003646745.1 Deltaproteobacteria bacterium
CCCCCTTTCGCTCCATCTCTCTGCCACCGATACCATAAAATTCCACTTTGGGCGATAAAGACAAAAACGCCTCCACCAACTTTGCACCATAAAGGTCGCCCGAGGATTCCCCGGCCACGATCATCACCTTTTGGGAAGCCCTCACCTCCATTTTTTTATGGACTTTTCAATGGCATCAATTACCTTTAAAGCTACTTCTAGTGCCCTCTGCCCATCTTCACCAGAGACCATCGGGGGGGTTCTCTTCCGAACGCTCTGCAAAAAGGCCTTCAATTCCATCTCTAAAGGGTCGTTCTCCCTCACTACCTCTGCCCTTGTTATTCCCTCTTGCTCCTTCCGGGTCACCAAGAGGCTCTGGCGCAGATAATCTACCTCTAGGTGGGTGTCCTTCTGAAGGACAATCATTTTACGCAACCTCTCCTGAGCAATTCTGCTAGCCGAGATATGAGCTACACATCCGTCCTTAAAGGTTATACGGGCATGGGCCACATCGATTTGGGACGAAAAAAACGGCATCCCCACTGCCTCTACACTATCGAGCTCGGAGTCAACAATGCTGAGGATTATATCGATGTCATGGATCATCAAATCCAGAATGACGTCGACATCCGTTCCCCTGCCGGTAAAGGGGGAAAGCCTGTATGATTCTATCAGAAAGGGATCTTTTAAGACACCATTCATAGCTGCAAGGGCCCCGTTAAACCTCTCAAGATGCCCTATCTGAAAGACAAGTTTCCTCTCTTGGGCTAGGGCGTTGAGTTCCTTCGCCTCTTTGACTGTTGCAGCGATGGGCTTTTCCAGCAAAACATCAACACCTGCCAGGAAAAAATCTTTGGTTATTTGATAATGATAAATAGTAGGCACAGCTACGCTCACCGCTTCAACAAGCCCCAAGAGATCGAGGTGTCGGTAAAAGGGCTGACAGTTGGTGCACGCTGCTACCTCCTGGCAGCGCTCTTCGTCAATGTCCACCACACCAATAAGCTCCGCCTCAGGGATGCGGGCATACTTCTGAGCATGAATCCTGCCCAGGTAACCCACACCTATAACACCGACCTTGATCTTCTCCATACCTCTATCTTTTTGTTACCCCCCTCTTGCTCCCTTTGATGAACTCCACCAGTTGTCTCACCTCAGAAAAAGAGAAAACAGGGTCATCCTCTACTTTCTTTAAAGCCTCCCCCATGGTGAGGTGGGACCGGAAGATAATTTTATAGGCCTTCCTCAGCGCCTTGATGGTCTCCTCGGAGAAATTATGTCTCTGTAGATTTAACACATTGATACCGTACAGTTTCGCCCTGATTCCCGACGCTGTTACGTATGGGGGAATATCCATGCCGATGGATGTCCCCCCACCTATAAAGGCATAGGTCCCTATCCTGACGAACTGATGGATGGCCACCATCCCCCCGATGACAGCATAATCTCCTATCTCTACATGTCCCGCTAAACCTGCATAACTAGCCATAATCACGTGGCTACCAATTATACAGTCGTGGGCAATATGGGCATAGGCCATTATAAAGTTATTATCACCCAAAACGGTCTTTCCATTGCCAAAAGGGGTACCCCGGTTTATAGTCACAAACTCCCTGATGATATTGTTATTCCCTATAATTACATAGGTTTCCTCACCGTTATACCTGAGATGTTGAGGAGGGGTACCCAAAGAGGCATATTGATATATTTGGCACCCCTCTCCGATCACCGTCCACTTATCAACGATCACATGAGGACCTATTCGTGTGCCCTCTCCTATCTTCACCCTTTCTCCAATAATGGCGTAAGGCCCTATCTCTACCCCATCCGCCATCTCTGCCGTGGGGTGTACTACTGCAGTCTCGTGTATCATCCCCCCCCAACCTCCTTTTCCATGATAGTGGCCATCAGCTCTGCCTCTGCTACAACCTGATCCTCCACAAAGGCCTTACCCTTAAAGGCCCAGATAAACCCTTTATGTCTCACGACGTCTAGTTCCAGCCGAAGTTGATCCCCGGGGACAACCGGCCGCCTGAACTTTACCCGATTAATGGACATGAGATAGACGGCCTTCCCCTCCGCCTCCTTGCCCATAGCTTTGTAAGCCAACACCCCAGCGGTCTGACCCATGGCCTCAATGATGAGGACCCCAGGCATTACTGGTTCCCCAGGAAAGTGCCCTTGGAAGAAGGGTTCATTTATGGTGACGTTCTTTATACCGACTATCCTCTTGCCCTCCTGCAGTTCTATTATCCGATCGACAAATAAGAAGGGATACCTATGGGGTAGAAAACTCATTATCTCATTGACATCGATCATTGAACCCTCCTCATAGAATCCTTTTTACTTTTTGTCCTTCTCCAGCCTCTCCACACGTTTGATCAAAAGGTCCAGCTCCTTCTTCATCTCCGGAAGCTTGGACCAAACAGAGGCCACCCGAAGAAATTGCCTGTGAGGCAGGTGAGGACTTCCTAAAACCACTTCATTGGAAGGGACATCTTTGGTGACACCGGACTGGGCTCCTACAATGACGTTATCACCAATCTCTATATGGTCCACTAAACCTACCTGCCCCGCCAGGGTGACGTTTTTCCCTACTTTCGTACTGCCTGAAATCCCCACTTGGGCCACAATAACGCTGTTGTCCCCTATGCGTACATTATGGGCAATCTGCACCAGGTTGTCTACCTTCACCCCCTTTTTTATGAGGGTTTTTCCAAAGGTGGCCCTATCGAGACAGCAGTTGGCCCCAATCTCTACATCATCCTCTATCTCTACTATCCCTACCTGCGGGATCTTAAAGTTCACCTCTCCGTCTTTGACAAACCCAAAACCGTCGGCTCCGATAACTGCTCCGGCATGGACGATGACCCTCTTTCCCAACACACAGCGGGGGTAGATGGTCACATTGGGGTAGATGACGGTATCCTCACCGATCTTGGCACGGGGGCCGATGTAGACGCCAGGATATATGGTGACCCTTGAGGCGATCTGTACCTCGTCGCCAATGTAAGCAAGGGGATAAATGGTGACCTCCTCCCCTAAGCTTGCCGAGGGACTGACCCAGGCCATATCCGAGATCCCTCCCGATATATAGGGCCCTTGCGTAAATAGGGTGAGGATCTTGGCCATGGCCAAGAGGGGATTAGGAACTATTAAAAGAGGAAGGGAGAGATCCGCTATCTCCCGCGAAACAATGGCTGCTGAGGCCTTGGTCTCCTTCAACTTAGGCAGAAGTTTTTCGTTGCTGAGGAAGGTGATATCACCTTCGGTCGCCTCCTCGATCCCGGCCACCCCCGTGATCGATACCGAACCGTCCCCC
>QMLM01000217.1 GCA_003646745.1 Deltaproteobacteria bacterium
ATGCTTCGGCGCACGATTTCCCTCAGAGAGAGGCCATTAAAGGAAGTTTCTTGAGCCTGTGGGGTGAAAGGCAGGTCGGTCGAAGTCGCCCCCTTTAAATTGAGGTGTTCCTCGGTGATCACCTCATCGGCCAACAACACTGCCCTACGTATGGTGGAGCGAAGCTGTCGGACATTGCCCGGCCAGTGGTAGGTTAGTAAGGCCTCGAGAGCTGATTCAGAAAACCCCCTTACACTTTTTTTCAGCTCCATATTTGTGATATCCAAAAACCGATTGGCCAGATAGAGGATATCGTCCTTACGTTCACGCAGGGGTGGGATCCTAATGGTGAACTCGTTTAGCCGATACAGAAGATCACGACGAAAGGAGCCCGAGGTAACCTCGGCTTCCAGATCCTTGTTGCTGGCGACCAAGAGACGAACATCGACGTTTACCGGTTTGGTTCCTCCCACCCGATAAAGGGTCTTTTCCTGGAGCACGCGCAGAAGTTTGGCCTGCGAACCCAAAGGCATGTTTGATATCTCGTCCAGAAATAAGGTCCCCCCTTTCGCCGCCTCAAATTTTCCCGGCTTTTGATGCTCTGCACCCGTAAAGGCCCCTTTTTCGTGACCGAACAGCTCACTTTCCAAAAGCGTTTCTGGTATTGCCCCACAATCTACCGGGACAAAAGGACCCATTGACCGAGTACTGGCATGGTGGATGGCCCTGGCAACGAGTTCCTTCCCCGTCCCCGTCTCCCCAAAGATGACTACGGTAAAGTCTGATTTCGCCACCCGGCTGACTTCAGAGATGAGCCGATTGACCGCGTCACTTGGCCCCATTAGCTCTCGCAGAGGTGGGATCATCATGTTTTGTATCTGTTCGGATAGGTTACTGGCCATCTTTTCCATCCTTCCTCTCCTTTCAGTTATGGAAATAACTCCATAGCGATATCTCCACATGGTTAGGGTGCAAAATCCATTCCTCAATGAACACTTTTGAACAAGCAAGAGGCATAAAAAGAAAGAGCAAAAAATATAATAAATTCAAATAGATATATCTGGCAGATACTCGAAAAAATGAAAAGGTTGGTGCAAAATATGCATAAAAAATTCAAGGACAAAAAAGGGCATTTCTGTGGACAAAAGGGGACAGGGATGAGGTTGTTTACCTGTGAGAAGGGGGTTACGGTCCTTGAACTGGCTATTGTCTTAACCATAATTGCGGTTATGGCCTTGATGATAAGCCCCGGGCTTGGAGAGTGGGCGGCAAGGTATAGGATCAAAGAAGCTGCTCAGGAGTTGGCGGATGCCTTCCAGGTAGCCAGACTGAAGGCGATCAGTGAGGGGGTAGATACAGGGTGCAATTGGATCTTAGTAATGAGAACTTTATCTTGGAAAGAGGAGATGCAAGGCAGAATTCCACGAACTGGACTTCGACCCTGTTCCCATAGACACAATTCCTCCTAAGGAGGGAGATACGGTTCTTGTCTACGCAGGTTGGGGCCTCAATTTGGCGGGGTTCAACAATCTTGGGGACCTTACTTACACCAATGAGAGGGTATATCAGAAAGGGACAGTAGCGGCAGGTCTGGTCTTTTTCACCACTCATGAGCCCAGCAATGATGTCTGTGCCTCAGGAGGGACAGCCAGGCTTTATGCCCTGGACTTTGTTACAGGGACTGCTCCAGAGAGCCCGATCTTTGATATCACGGGAGATGGAGTCGTGGATGAGAACGACATCATCCAGATTGGAGACGAATATTTTATCCCCATCGGCATTGAGATCGGTCAAGGGGTGCCCCACGCCCCCATCGTCGATATCCAAAACGAGATAGCTCTCATCCCCATGAGTACAGGAGAGGTAAAGGTGGTGAAAATAGATCTGCCGGGAAGCAGCATAGAGTTAAAAGGATGGCGTGAGGTAGTGCAATAGGCCATTCTTTTCCCTCCTTCTCACCCCCTATGGGGAGAGGTTGATTCCTCTCCCCCCCTTTTTTGGCTAATGCCAGGCCTCCGATAAAGGACGAGGTCACCAATTTGTGCGCCGATATGTTGGGCAATGGCCGAGCATTTGACTTGAAGGAGAAAAAAAAGCCCTCTCCTTTCTTCTTCTAGGGTCTCAAAGTTCCCTTGGCCTTTGGCCATTACCACATCGGCCCTTTGGAATAGATCCCTCATCTCGGCCGAGCACTGGGTCAAGATAGTACCTGGAGCGTCGTCACCATTGGCGATGACCTCAGCCACTTCTTCCATCCCCACCTCTGCAGCATCATCTCTTGTGGCGTCATCAATGATGGGGCTGCCCTTTACCCCGTAGATGACCTTCAATTGGGGATGGAGGCCCCTTATCTCCTCTATTAAGACCTTGTCAAAGACAATTTCACCGGCATTATCTCCCAAAAAGAGTAGGGTTGAGGATGTCTTAATGGCTTCCTTTAACTCCTTGGAGTGATCGATAGCGAAATTTTCGGCCAGACTCTTTTGTACGGCTGCCCTTACATCTATATCTTCATCCAGAAATACAGAATCCATTCTGTTGCCGCCGGCGGCCACCCTGAGGGCCGCCCTCAGGGGGTCAGGAGCACTCCTTATCTCTTTCTTCAGAAAAGGATACATCTGCATAGCCAGCCGATTACGTTCCCTTTTGTCTTTTCGATAGGGGTCATTTATTCCTGTCTTGACCTTTATCATCCTATTGATGGTCTGAGCTATTTGTGGGGGCATAGCCGTAAAACCGTGCCCCAGGATGATGCGGAGGCTTTCCAGGGAGATCTCCCGTAGAAGATCTGTGTCTTGGGTGGCTTTTTTCGCCGCATTTAGGGTGAACTTTAACAGGCAAGGGATGCAATCGGGGTAGATTCTCATCTATCTCTCCCGAAAGACCGCCCCGGTGCTGGCCGAGCTGACCATCTGTGCATACCTGTGCATATATCCCGATTTTATCTTTGGTTCAGGGCTCCTCCACCCCTTGAGCCTTTCTCTTATTTGCCTCTGCTTCAGCAGAAGCTGCAGCCTCTTTGCCGGGATATCGATATCGATAATGTCCCCATCTCTCACTACGGCAATAGGGCCTCCCTCAGCCGCCTCAGGGGAGATATGTCCTATAGCGGCCCCCCGAGTCCCTCCAGAGAACCTGCCATCGGTGATCAGTGATACCTCTTTATCCATTCCTATTCCAGCGATGGCCGAGGTGGGAGCTAGCATTTCCCTCATCCCCGGGCCTCCTTTCGGGCCCTCATAACGGATGACGATTACCTCTCCTTTGGCGATCTCCTTGGCCAAGATGGCCTTAAGGGCTTCCTCTTCAGATTCAAAGACCC
>QMLM01000218.1 GCA_003646745.1 Deltaproteobacteria bacterium
AGATGGTTGGGGAGGGGTAGTAACGATTTCTGTATCCTCCCAATCAAAACCGCTTGGTTCTACGTATATTTCAAGATGCCTTGCGTTATCGTTTTCGTCGGTCTCCTTTATCTTATCGTTTGGATCAACCCTAAAGGTAAAGGAGACGTTTCCAGATGTCGGCGGCATCGTAAAACGAAAGGTTACCTTTTTTGATTCGCCACCCTTTATTAAAGGGATTACCTGCATACCTGTGGTGTCAGTTCCGCGGATGACCTCCACGTCACGGGCGTCGGCATCTCCCGTGTTTTTTACCACCACTTCAATGGCAACGGGTCTGTTGCCAA
The DNA here is from genome assembly GCA_003646745.1 of Deltaproteobacteria bacterium. Classification (GTDB taxonomy): domain Bacteria; phylum Desulfobacterota; class B13-G15; order B13-G15; family RBG-16-54-18; genus B11-G15. The sequence continues at coordinate 327 of QMLM01000218.1, forward strand.
TGGCCTGAGAGTTATGGGCAAGCCGGCATTCCTTTATCACCAGGTTGGAATGGAAGAAATCGAATGTTTTTAGAAGGTTGTTATCGGCGCTGTTTTGGTCCTTTGTGTCTGAGGATATCTGGGCCTCAAACCTGTTATGTTTTAGGCTCTTTATAATGACATCGAAGGGAACTATTTCTTCAGTTTTGCCTGGGAGTTTTCGAAACCGGAGATTTCCTGCAGGGCTGTCCTGATACAACAGTTGGACCTGTACATTGTCTGCCGGTGTCCCTGATTTATTGCCAACGATCACCCTGACCGTTGCCTTCTCTGAGATAGATGGATTTTCGGGAACAATAACTATATCTTTTATGTAGAGGTCCGTAGAGGGGGGTACCTGTCCTTCTTGTGTGCCGGCGGGTTCTAGATAAAAGACGTACGGGGTAATCTTGCCTTTGCAGATGGTGAGGTGTGCCTTCCCCTGTTCCTTATATCCCTGCGTGGTGTCCCCTTGTTCCCGGTATTCACCGGCATGAACATGAAGATCACCGATACAATCCTTTTTCAGCTCGTGGAGGTCTATGGGTATTTGGTATCTTCCGTTGCTGTCAGTGCGGGCACTGCTGTATTTGTTGAGGACGGGCACTTGGGCCTGCACAGGAAAGTCTGCGAGAGGTTTTCGGGTTTCTGCATCGTAGACATAGCCAACCACAGCCCCTTCCCACTCGTTTTCCCAATTACCTAGAGAAGGGCCAGAAGCCTTCCTAAAGGGCTGCCAATAAAAAGTTTTGTTGCATCCGAGGACCTTATCTGGAGCTATTCTGAGAGAAAGAGTGATTTCAAAATTGGGAAATACCTCAAAATTCGGTGGAAACCGATATGTACAATTATACCCTGTGCCACCCCGATTTGCTGTATCAGTAACACCCTCCAGTTGAGAAGGCAAAATTTCATATTGTTCTGGGAACTGATGGCGGGCATCGGCCTTGAGCACAATAATCTTGTCGATCTTAATTTGAGTGTATTTATTTGCATAACCTTCGAAGGTAACAGGTACAGGGATGTTGTTTATATCAATGCCTTGGGTCGTCCTTGCAATATACTCCGGTAGGGGCCAGAGGGTTACGATGAGGTTCTCTAACGTATAGATATCTTTTGTCTTTTTCTTCCCTCTGGCTTCAATTTGATAGAAAAAATTAAACATCCAGACTTCGACCTCTTCTCCCCCTGCGATAATGAGATCTGGAAATTGCTCATGTTCGTGTACACATGAATGAAAGGAGCGTTTGTTCCCGGTGCTCTTGTGAAAGCTACTGCCAGCAGCAGCGACAGTTACACACAGTAAAGCAAGGACTACAATAAGTGTTATCTTTATCGTACTCATCGTAATGCCTGCCTTTTAGCGTGATGCTTTTATCTACATATTTAAGGCCCAGTCCCGATACCTAAGATACGGATTTTGTTGTCAATTCCTTTTACTACAGCTACAAAGAAGGTATGTTGTCCTGACCTCATAATTCGTCTTTCCTCGTGGAGTTTTACTATAAGCCTTACCATATAAGTACGAATTCCCAATGTTTCTTCAGCATCTCCCTTGTTAGCGTCCCCTCTAGCTTCAAGCCTCCTTACATCAATTATGGTTAAGGTGTCAATATTCTCCTGCGCTTTCACCCATGAGTTATAATCTCTTCTTGGCAGGAATGCGACACCTGATCCGTCAGCATCGTAGAGAACGATTTTGCATTGCCCCAACATTTCATAGGCCTTACGGTATTGCTTATTGGCAATAGCTTTATAATATTGGATAATAGCTTCCCTATACTCATCTTGTCCTTCATATATTACAAGGTCACTCAGTGCTGATGTCCCTTTTATAGTAAAGTAATTATCGCTTACGTCAAAAATATCTCTATTTTGCGCATCATGGATCACTACTCTCATGTTTTCAGCTTTAGGTATACCAAAACCTGTTACGAAGCCAACGGGAATTGTCCAAGAGAACCTTCCCCTTTTGGCATCTATTTTACCCCCCTCTCCCAAGTGTCCCTTGTCTTTCCCTCCCATAGCAACTGAAATATATACTTTATCTACTCCACGTGATTTCCACCTTATTTCATATGTTTTCCCTTCTATCCAAATTTCTCCACCATTTGGGGTGATAAGTTTGATAAAAGGCTTTGCCTCCTTTCTTTCTAATGTCTTGTAATTTTCGACAAAGCTCTCACTACAGAAGGTTTTCTCTTTGTAGATTTGCCACCTTAAATTGCACCAATTAGTTGATGCCCAAAGGGGTCCACCAATGAGGAAAAATAAGGTGATATTTATTGTAATTGCTGAAAAGTTGTTTTTCATCTCTAAAAGTTAATGTAATCCCTTAGCTTTTTTGCGTTATCTATAGCAAATCCAAGGGCATCGTTGTTAAAATAGATGTAGAGATCCCTCTTTTGGAGCCATTCCTTGATCTTGGAGGCCCAGTGAGCCAATTCCTCGTCTGTGTAGCAGGAGTTTCCCAGCACCTCACCGCTGTGAAATCGGATGTAGGAAAAGGGGGCTGTCATGCGTTCTTGCCTCGGATAGGCAGGGGAGAGGGGGATACATAGGCCAAAGCCATGAGAGGTGAGGATATCATAACATTCATCTTGCAACCAGCTTTCGTGTCTGAATTCAAAGGCGTGTTGTTTCTCAGGGTATTCTTCAGCTAATAGGTTGCAAAATTCTGACAGTCTTTCCTTATTGTATTTGAGATTGGGCGGAAGTTGCCAGAGGACGACGGCCAACTTCTCAGCGAGACCCAAGGCATTTTCTTTATATACCTTTAAGGGGTGGCGGCAATCTCTCATCCTTTTGATGTGGGTGATAAACCTGCTCCCCTTGGCGGCGAAAACGAAACCAGGGGGGGTTTTTTTATACCAGCCCTCGAAGGTCTTCCTGGCAGGGAGGCGATAGAAGGTGACATTTAACTCCACTGTGTCG
>QMLM01000219.1 GCA_003646745.1 Deltaproteobacteria bacterium
AGCTTACACCAGGCAGGGAATATATATATGTGGAACTTTTTTCTTTTCTTTCCTTTTTTCGGGGGTTCCTTGGCTTTTTTGCCGCCGCTAGCCTTTTCCTTTTCCAGCACTACTTCACCTCTCTCTCATGTTATCTGTTACGGGAAAGTGAAATAAAGTGCTTTTTGCTATACTATAACTTTTTTAGGAATTTTTTACAACTTCTTTCTGAACAAGACAAAGATTGATAACTTATTTGCCCTTCTTAAATAGTTAGGTAATTTCGAGATCGAGAAATTCCCCTTGACAAAAAGGGGGAAAATTGATATCAAAAAAGAGGTTTTTTGTGTAGGCACGTAGCTCAGGGGGAGAGCGCTACCTTGACGCGGTAGAGGTCGACGGTTCGAAACCGTCCGTGCCTACCATATGTCTTTATCTTTCATGGGAAAAAAGGAAGGGGTTCTTCTCATCTCCATTTTGTAAAGACGGGAAAGGCATCATTAATTTGATGAATTAATGATGCCTTTTCTTAGTTTTTTTTGATGAGAGCACAAAAATGGTTAATAATCCAGTAGTTACAAAAGAAAAAGGAGATTTTCTTGTTAGATTGAGGCACAGTGCCTCTCATGTGATGGCTCAGGCGGTTCAGGATCTCTTCCCTGGGGTCAAGCTATCCATAGGACCGGCCACAGAGGATGGTTTTTACTATGACTTTGATTACGAAGGCACCTTCAGCCCTGATGACCTCCCAAAGATTGAGGAGCGGATGAAGGAGATCATCGCACAAGATCTACCTTTTATACGCGAGGAGATCACCAAAGAGGAGGCCCTTAAATTTTTTCAAGAAAGGGGGGAGATATATAAAGTAGAGCTGCTGAAAGGCATAGAAGATGAGCGGGTGACCCTTTATCGGCAGGGTGACTTCGTAGACCTGTGCCGCGGACCTCATCTATCTTCTACAGGCGGGATAAAGGCCTTCAAACTCCTTAGCGTGGCTGGCGCTTATTGGCGAGGTGATGAGCATAACAAGATGTTACAAAGGATCTACGGGACCGCCTTTCCCACTCAGGAAGAGCTAGATGCCTATTTGGCGAGATTGGAGGAGGCCAAAAAAAGGGATCACCGGCGTCTGGGGCGGGAGTTTGATTTATTCAGCATCAATGAAGAGGCCGGGGCTGGTTTGGTCATCTATCATCCTAAGGGGGCCCTTTTGCGCACCATCCTGGAGGATTTCGAGCGGCGAGAGCATCTAAAGAGGGGATATCAGCTCGTAATGGGCCCTCAGATCCTGAAGTTGGATCTCTGGAAGAGATCAGGGCATTTCGATAACTATAAGGAATATATGTACTTTACAAAGGTTGAGGATCAGGAATACGCCCTCAAGCCGATGAACTGTTTGGCTCATATGCTTATCTACAAGTCAAGGCAACGCAGTTACAGAGATCTCCCCCTGAGGTATTTTGAACTGGGGACGGTACATCGCCATGAGAGATCAGGCGTGCTGCATGGGCTTTTGAGGGTGAGGGAGTTCACCCAGGACGATGCCCACATCCTGTGCCGGCCCGATCAATTGCATGACGAAATTAGGGGTATCCTCAATTTTGTAAAGGATGTGATGGCTATTTTTGGGTTCTCATATGAATTAGAAGTGAGTACAAGGCCGGAGAAGTCCATTGGGAGCGATGAGGATTGGGAGATGGCTACTAAGGCCTTGATGGATGTCTTGGACGAAGGCGATCTTGCCTACGAGGTCAACGAGGGAGAAGGGGCGTTCTATGGCCCCAAGATCGATGTAAAGCTGAGGGATGCCCTGGGTAGAAGGTGGCAATGTGCTACCATCCAGTGTGACTTTACTATGCCCGAGCGTTTTGACCTCACTTACATAGGGCCTGATGGTGGAAAGCACCGTCCGGTGATGCTCCACCGTGTGATTCTGGGTGCTATGGAGCGCTTTATTGGCATCTTAATTGAACATTATGGTGGGGCCTTTCCCCTTTGGTTGTCCCCCGTGCAGGTGATTATCCTGACAGTGACGGACAGGAACATCCCCTATGGGGAGAAGGTATATCAGTGTTTATGGCAAGAGGGGATCAGGGTGGAAAAGGACTTTCGGAATGAGAAGTTGGGTTTTAAAATTAGGGAGGCACAGATGCAGAAGGTCCCCTATATGCTGGTCATCGGTGATAGAGAGCAGCGTTCAGAGACCGTGGCTCCGAGAAGAAGAGATGGGGTGGACCTTAAGGGGATGCCAGTGGAGAGGTTTTTGGCCTTGATACGAGAGGAGGGTAAGCTCCCCGGGGGTTAATTTACTTATTTATTTCAAGGAGGTGAAAAGAGATAGAAAAAAGGGAGGTTAGAGTTAACAAATATATCAGGTCCCCACAGGTAAGGGTCATTGATCCAGAGGGAAAGCAGTTGGGTATTATGCCCATCCAAGAGGCCTTGGAGCAGGCGAGTAGCTTTGGGTTGGACTTAGTAGAGGTTTCCCCCAAATCGGATCCTCCCGTATGTAAAATTATGGATTATGGGAGGTATAAATACCTCCAGAGCAAAAAGGCCCATGAGGCAAAGAAGAAGCAGGTAGGCGGTCAGCTAAAAGAGGTGAAGATGAGACCGAGGACAGAGGAACATGATCTTCAAGTTAAGCTTCGGCATATCCAGCGTTTCCTGAAGGGAGGATATAAGACAAAGGTTTCTATTGTCTTCCGTGGAAGAGAGCTGGCCCATAAGGATTTGGGGGAGCGGCTAATGGAAAGGGTCATTGGAGAGGCTAAAGAGTGGGGTGTTGTAGAACATCCGCCCAAGTTCGAGGGGCGAAGCATTGTAGTGATTTTAGCCCCTAGTTAGGGATCTTATAATCAGATTCTTATTTATGGCAGTAAGGTAGAGAGACGAAGGAGGTAAAATGTGCCTAAATTAAAGACTAATCGAGGAGCAGCCAAGAGGTTTAAAATTACAGGATCCGGAAAAAAGATCAAGCGGCAGAGGGCCTTCGCCAATCATATTCTTACCAAGAAGAGCCCCAAAAGGAAGCGGACCCTGAGGAGTCCCGACTTGATCCACACTACCAATATGAGATCGGTAAAGAGATTGATTCCATACGGATAGAGAGGAGGAGTTTGTCATGCCGAGGGTCAAGAGAGGAGTAAGGGGGGCACGCCGGAGGAAGAAGACCCTCAAGATGGCCGGGGGTTATCAAGGGGCAAGGGGGAGGCTTTTGCGCAGCGCCCGCCTGGCAGTGGAAAGGGCCTTACGCTATGCCTATCGCGATCGACGGGTCAGAAAGAGGGAGTTTAGA
>QMLM01000220.1 GCA_003646745.1 Deltaproteobacteria bacterium
ACTCCAGGCAATAAGATCTTCCCCCAAGATAGTTGATAAAGGATCTCGGCCAAGTTGCCGAAAATGAGCCCAGCTAATCTCCCGGCTAGATCAGGGGGATTGGTGAAGCCCCCGATTAAGGTCTTTATTCTTTTAAACCCTGCTTGCTCCAAGGCCCTGCGCATGGTTGCGGGGCTAAAGTCGCAGAGGTGAAAGGGGAGATGGTAAAGTCGGTTCTTTATCCTTAGAAGGGAGAGGATATCTTTTATGGGGGTGGTATGGGGGTAGCGCAGTAAGATCATTCCTCCAGGTCTCAATATTCTATAGACCCCTCGGAGGAAGGCAAGGGGGTCGGGTAGGTGTTCTATTACATAGAAGGCGGTAACTACGTCAAACTCCCCCTCCTTAAAGGAGGACTTTTCCCAAGGAATGGGAAGAATTGTGAGTCCCCATCTTTCTTGGCCAAAACGAGCTCCTATGGGTGAAACCTCCAACCCCATGACCTCCCACCCCCTGGCCTTCATTAGGGCGAGAAAGAAGCCATAACCCGCTCCCACATCCAAGATCTTTCCCCGTGGGATATATCGTTCGATGAGTTCCGCTCCTTTCCTGAAGACCGACTCCATCGTCATTCCCCAGACTTCGATTTCTTCCTCCCCCACGGGGAGATAGTTCTGATAACTGCTCCATAGTTCTTGCACTGAGGGGCGGGGGTTTTGATAAACAAAACCACATCTCTCGCAGCGGTCCATGATATAATCGCCCTCTTGATGGAGTTTTTTCCCTTCATCAGCACCACAGAGAGGGCAGGGGGTCCATTCCACCCTACCTCCCCTTGGCTAAAGAGGCCTCTACATCCCGCAAGAGGGCCCATACTACCTTTTCAAAGGATCTGCCCGCTGCTGCTGTGGCATGTCCGTACTGATTCCTCAAAAAAGCCACTTTCCTGGAGGTTACCCCCTTATAGTTCTTCTTCAGGTAGGTCTTATTACCTTTCCTTGATACTAGGGTGGCCTCGAGTTTTGTCCGTCCATAGATATAATTAAAGGGGAACTCCCTGAGCCATCTCTTTTTTATCGTAACCCTGCCGTAAAAGGAGTTGAGCTTGATTTTCAATATTAAAGTGGTGTCTTTGCGCCATCTCGCTACATCTGTGAACATCCCAGAGGTCTTAAACTCTCTCACCAGGATCCGCTCCATCATGGCACAGACCGGTTGGGACCACAATCTGTCGTAGGTATAAACCTGGGCGCCGCTGATATATCCTCTCTCCCAGCGAGGGCGGTTGTCCCTAACTATTGTTATCCGCAAGGTGTAAGGGAAGTGATGCTTGGCCCTATAACCCGAGTAGCGGTAGATCCTTTTATCCGCCACCATGTTGTAGCGGGCTTCAGCCAAGCTAAAGCAGAACAAAATTGACAAGATGGTGATGACACAGAGCGACCCCTTTAATTTCATCACTTTTCTTTAGCAAAAGACAATTACTTCCCTATCTTATGGCGGTAGATGACCTTGGCCACCGCCTCGGCGTTTCTCTCCATGGCGTAATCCACCGTATCCTGTTCAAAATGGCCGGTAGTCCTTAGATCAGTCTCATAGATGACTTTTCCGCTTTCATTATCGATAAACTGGTAGTGGGCGGCAAAGGCGGCAGTAGAGGTGTACTCCCCTCCCGGAATAAAGGAGCGAAATATACGCCTGCGCACGGTAGGCCTAGTGTACTCCTTTACCTCTCCCTTGATGAGAAGGACCTTCTTCCCTGCTGGGATTTCCCTTGTTCCCTCCTTGACCACTATATCGAAGAGGCCGAACTTCTGAGAATACCTGCGGAGCTGATAAACCACTTTTTCTGCTATTGTGGGACCTGCTGAGTCTGGAGCAGGGACGTTAGGAGGAACCTCAAATTCCTGGACCACTGCTGCGCCATAATCCTTGAAGAATAGCTCAGCGCCCACAGCAATGCCGCTGGTCCCTAACAGTAGGGCTAATATCAAAGAGATACCGACAAATCCCTTGACCTTCATACCTTTTCCTCCTTTTTTATTTTGGTTAATTTTTGCAATTACCTCTTCCCTCTTTTATGTAGGTAAATAACCTTAGCGATATATTCCCCCACCCTGAATATTAAACCCTTGGCCCTTGTTTTGTATAAAATATGGCCGCTTTTCTTGTCGACGAATTGGCAGTGGATGGCACAAGTGCCCCGGACATAAAAGGCATCAACCGTTCCCTTTACCAGTAGGACTTTTTTGTCGGGTGGAATCTCTCTTTTGCCTTCTATGATTACCATATCAAAGAGGTGAAACTTATAGCTATATCTCCTGATTTGATAAACTATCTCATCGGCTATCCTCCTACCAGCCGAGTCGGGGGCGGGTACGTTAGGGGGAACTTCAAACTCCCGGACCTCCACCACTTGATAGTCCTTGAAGATTGCCTCCCCTGTACCGGCGGCAGCCCCTTCGACGGGGTTAAGGATGAAAGTCAACAGAATCACCATTGTCACCATGGGTATCGTGACTTTTAGTACCTTCATGGTCGTCCCCCTTACCTCCCATTCAGTTTTCGTCATCCCCCTTCAAGCCGATTCGATCCACATCTCAATGGCTTGAGGATATATCTTCCAGCCCTGCAGAGCTGAACGCTGCAGTAGTTTTTTACACTCCTCCAGGGTGAAAGAGGCCTTTAAGGAGTTCCAAAGTCCTTTCCTCGCCCTCGCCTCCCTGATCATAAGACGCCACAAAAGGTTAAAGAAAATAGCCACAGGTTTGGGAGCATCCCGGCGAAGATCCACCATAACAAACTTCCCCCCTTCTTTCAAGACCCTAGAGGCCTCATTGAAGAAGGAGAGAGGGTCTTCTAGGTGGTGAAGGGTATTTAGGCAGATTATCAGGTCAACAGTTTTGTCTCTGAGGGGAAGGGCATAAGCAGAGCCTACTTGAAAGAGTACCCGGTCTTCCAGACCCATCTCCTTGGCGTTGAACTGGGCCTCTTGAATCATGGCCGGGGAAAGGTCGATGGCGATAAATTTTATCCCGGTCAAGGCTTGGGCGATCCACAGGGGGAATATTCCCGGGCCTGTGCCTACATCTAGGGCAAGGCCTTCCTCTACCCCCAGAGCCCTGATCCTCGAAAGGACCCTTTTCAGGGGGAATCTCATGTATTTTTTGGCCATACGGCTGTAATAATTCGCCAAGGATTCATCTTCGAGAGGGCTGGTTTCAGGTATTCTCTCTTCAGCGATCACTTCTTCCCCCTGCTAGGATCAATACTCCTTGGGCC
>QMLM01000221.1 GCA_003646745.1 Deltaproteobacteria bacterium
GCCTAGGTTCCAACCATTCCCCCTCTCTTCCTCGACTTTGAAAGGCAAGATACCAGTACAAGGGGCCAGTGATCTCGATGATCCCCTTTATCGTTTCCTCCAGTTGCTTCACATAGGGGGAGCGGGAGGCCATCTTCAGGGGAAGGCTATGAGCGGTGAAAATCACAGGTGTTTCCTCCTCCCCCTTGTGAATTTCCCCTAATGTCTCGCTGATCCTTTTGGCCCAGGCCTTACATAGGGAAGGATGGGCATACCAATCATCGACCTGGACCAATTCGATCCCCTCTTCCCAATGAGCGGCGGCCCCTTTCGCCTCTTCAAAATAACCCTGCGATGTGAAGGGGGAGCGATAGGGGGAGAGGCTCAAGAGGATGATCCGAGAAGTGCCTTTCCTTCTGATCTCTTCCAAAGTCTCGGCAATTAAAGGGCGCCCGTAACGCATCCCTATATAGACCTCCAGGGGTTGCCCCTGCTCTTTTAATCGCTCCTCTAAGGCCTTTGCCTGGCGCAGGGTGATCTCGGGCAAAGCAGAAGCGCCACCTATTAATTGATAGCGTCTCTTAAGGGCTTCGATTTGGGAGCCAGAAGGCCTTTTCCCCACCAGCCGCTTTAAAAACCAACTCACCTCATCCAACGAGCGGGGTCCACCAAAGGCCAACAGCAGAACCGCTGTGTGGGAAAGCCGCTCCTCTTTCATCTATCTTCTGCTGAGACGATGAACCGCCTCCACCATAGCGATCACATTTTCTTCTGGTGTTTGGGGTAAGACCCCATGTCCAAGGTTGAAGATGTGTCCAGGCCTGCCTTTGGCGGCATCTAGGATCTCCTTTACGTACCTCTGTATCCTCTTGGGCGAGCTGAGCAGAACAGCTGGGTCCAGATTTCCCTGAATTCCCACTTCATAGCCCAATCTCTTCCATGCCTCCCCGAGGTCGATGCGCCAGTCGATCCCGATGATATCCCCCCCGGCTTCTTTCATCAATTCGAGGAGACCTGAAGTACCAGTGGCAAAATGTATGGTTGGAACCCCCGCACTCAGTTCCCGGAAGACCCTTTGGTTGTGGGGAAGGACGAACTCTTCATAGTCGTTGGGGGAAAGGATACCAGCCCAGCTATCGAAAAGCTGCACTGCCTGGACCCCCGAGCGGATCTGAGCATTGAGGTAGGAGATGATTACCTCGCTGAGCTTTTCCATCAAAAGGTGCCAGCAAGAGGGGTCCTTATACATGAGGGCCTTGGTGCGGACAAAATCCCTACTGCCTCCCCCCTCTATGATGTAGCTGGCCAGGGTAAAGGGGGCTCCAGAAAAACCGATTAGGGGGATTTTCCCCTTGAGCTCTTGGCAGACCATCCTTATCGCCTCCATCACGAAGGGGAGTTCTTCCTCGGCATTAATGGCCCTTAGCCTCTGCACCTCAGGGCGGCTGCGAGGGGGGTTGTGAATCCTTGGTCCCTCTCCTTTGGTGAACTCCAAATTAATCCCCATGGGTTCTAAGGGCAAAAGGATGTCAGCGAAGATAATGGCTGCATCCACCTTTAATCTCTCTATGGGCAGCAGGGTCACCTGGGCCGCTAGCTCCGGTGTCTTGCAGAGTGTAAGGAATGGAAAACGCCGTCGCAGGGCCCTGTATTCCTTCAGAAAACGGCCCGCCTGACGCATCAACCACACCGGTGTATATTCTGTTTCCTCCCGCTGGCAAGCCCTGAGGAAAATAGAAGTATCTTTCATAACTAACCAACACCTAAAATTTAGATCATCATAATGTTGTTTTTTGCCCTTGCTGTCAAGGAGAAGTTAGCTGAGGGGTTGGTTATGTAAGATGCGGTCCTTTGGAAGATACAATTAGACTTTTTTGGGAAAATTTATGAGGTTTGCTCTAAGGGGCGTAAAATTATTCCCTTTGTTTCTTCAATTTCAAGTTTGATACTCGCCCAGTGTTTGGTAAAGCTCTGTCTCACTCTTCTGCACCCTCTATTAATTTCTTAACAAAAGGAGCATATTTTCTATCTTCCTTATTAATGTGGCCCAACTACCATTCTCTCAGAAATTTTAAGACATACTCGCATCCCTATATAAAGTGGATTCACGCGAGATATTTCTCGTTTTTTCCACCAATTCTTTATGTAATAGGATATTATCACCCCATGTTATGTATAGCATGTTTTTATATTTACCCCCTTTTTCTAGCGATTCAGCTAAATCGACTTCCTATCGAGCGATTTATTAGAAGGTCTTTAGGTCCTTAATTAAATACTTCTCATAATCTTCTACTATGTACTTTTTGCCTTTTTGAATTACTTTATGCCCTTCTTGTTCCAAATACCTCCTTTGAGCTTCAATTCCTCCTGGATATTTTGGATTTAATTCACCGCCAGATTTCAATGTCCGCCAGTATGGGGTTATTTCCTTCCTGCCTTCTGCCGCCTCCTCCACAGCAGCCTCTGCAGCAATCCTGGCAAATATTCCCGTTGTTAGGGGACAACCAATAGTGGCCCCGTGCTTTTTGGCCAAGATCTGCCTTATTTCATTTATAGTGATGAGTTTCCCCTTCGGAACCTTTTTCATTATTTTATCAACCTCAATTGGAGCAGGGATCACAACTGTACCAGTACCTCATCTCTTGCTCATCTTTTCTGTGATTACTTCAACCCTCGGCAAGTCCTTACTATCAGCCAATTTTTCACGCCATGTTTTCTTTCGAGCCATATTTCCCTCCACGAATTTTGCTTTTGTGAAAAAGACTAAATTCAGTGGAGCATTTAGGTTGCCCGAGTTTTATCAAAGATTTTTCAAAAACTCTTTAATATCAACTTCTGCATCCTTCAAAGCACCTTTTAAGGTATATCTATCACTTTGATGAGGGGAAATTCCTTTCTGACGTGCTCAAAGAGCTTGCGGTCCGCCGTCCAAAATTCACTTTCTGTCATTTCCGCCAAGGCCAAATAATGAGCATCGTAGGTAGCAGAAAGTTTGAATCTTCTCGCTATCTGTAATGCCTGTCGGTGTAATGAGGCTTCTTGATATATTTTTAGACCCAATCCTAAGGCCACATCCAGAAATTCCTCCGCTGTTTCATAGGAGACAATATCATTAATTGCTAGACGATGAAGTCCATTTCCGATCTCATAGAATATCAGTCCAGGAGCGATAATCTGAGACCCTTCCCATTTCTTCCAGAGGTCAACCGCCTTATCACTCCCAGGACCACCCAGAAGCAACCGA
>QMLM01000222.1 GCA_003646745.1 Deltaproteobacteria bacterium
ACGGAGCGGGCGGCATCTGTGTAGAGCATCCCGAAGTATAAGCAGGCGAACTCCAGGCCAAAGAGGAGGCCAACCGTAAATCCATGAAAGAGCATGATATCGGTGTGGAAGAGTCTCTCCCCCTTTCTCAAGCAATAGACCACCCCGCAGATCGAGGCGATGATGGAGCGCAGCGCGGAGGCGAAGATCGGGGATACACCCTGGTTGGAGTATTTAATGGTGGTGTAGTTAAAACCCCAAAGCAGGGTCAAGATGATGAGGGTAATGATGGCCTTGGGGTCTAGATACTGCTTGCTTAGGGGACGGGAATTCATCAAAGCTCAAATCCACAGCATAGAAGTGGGCCACCCACCCCTTTACTGGTTATCTTGATGCGGGTCCCGCAGTATTTACAAGAGAACTCATCCCCCACTTTATATGAAAAATTTCCCTTATTCGCAGCTTCTTCCACGATCATGGCCTGTTGCTCCCACTCCCAGTGCCCTCTATCCATCTCCACCCCACAACATATCAGGGAGCCCACACCTGCCTTGACAACCTCTATCTCGTTCCCACACTTGTTGCAGAAGAAACGGTCACCCTCTTTAAAGACGGGAGGGAGGGGGCAGTGCACACAAAGGATCTTGAGGGGTTGATTGCTATCGTTTTTTATGCCGTAGCGGGTCATAGGGGTAACATGAACGACCATACCCTGGGAGATGGGGAACTCCGCTTCCTCTACCAAGAACTTTCCTTCTCCCTCGATGATGTAGTGAAAGGAATCGGAGTTGGGGTGCAGATGCAGTGGTGCTGTTACTCCCGGCGGGATGCTGTAGGGGTTAAGTCTGCCATTTTTGGAGTAGAAACCCATCTTCTTTTCAATCAACTCGTCCACATGGGCCCTTTTCATGGGTTTCCCTCCTCATTAAAAGTTGGCCTCATTAGGTCTATTTTACCTTGCTCTTTTAATGGACCATCTTCTTATCTCTGTCAAAATCTGTGGTGGGTTGATATTTGTAATGATTTAAAGGGAGATAATCTCCCCTGGAAATTGTGTAACCCTCTCTACCCCACCCTTGCTGACGATATAATCCATCTCTATCCCCACGGCACCCTCGCCGGGAAAGATAAATTTTGGCTCAAAGGCAAAGACCATTCCCGCCTGAAGTGGTCTATTAAATCCCCTTCCAATGATGGGCCATTCATTTATCTCCAGGCCCAGACCATGCCCTACGAAGCTGACCTTTTCCTCTCCATAGCCCATAAAGTAAGGGGCTAGGCCTTCTTTTGCCGCTATCTCTTTAGCCCTTTCATATATCTGTACTGCAAGTACCCCTTCCTTGGCGAAAGATTCCATATCCTCTACAATATTCAGGGCAGTTCGGTAGGCCCTCTCGAGTTGTCTCTTTAGGCGTCCGATGACAAACACCCTGGTTTCATCCGTTATATAACCGTTGTATCCACCGCCGTAGTCTATGATGATCGGCCGGTCCCTTTCGATCCTTCTGGCAGAGGAGCCTTGGGCGATGGCAGGGGTTGCCCCATAGCCGCTGATGGGGGCATCGCAAAATGAGGTCATGCAGGCGTCATCTCCGGATAATACGTAGATGTTCGGCATCTCCTGATTAAAACCCCTCATTCTCAGAAATCCTTGGTGTCCGTTGGTTCTGCCGATGGAGTTCAGGATGGCGTCCAGCTCCAGTTCTGACATTCCCTCCTTCAGGTAGTATTTTGCCTCGGAGAAGACCTTATCTATGATCTTCCCTGATTTTTTAATTTGCGTTATCTCAAATTCGCTTTTTACACTCCTTACCTCTTTGATCTGTTCGGAGATATCCATTATTTCCCATTCCCGAAAGAGGTCTTTGATTTTATAGAAGAGGGAGACAGGGACTACGTCTAGCTCCATCCCCACCCTTTTCCCCTTTAACCCAAATTCGCGGAGGAGATTCGGCAGGGTCTTTATGCCTTGAGTTTTGATACACCTTAAAGGGCTTTCCATGGTGGCTCTTTCATAATTTTTTTGAACAAAAAAAACAGGTTTTTCTCCCAAAGGAATAAAGAGAAATCCCTTTTGGATAGTGCCGCTGAAGTAAAAGAGATCGACATTCTGGATGAGAAGAGTGAGCTCTACTTCCTCTTCCCCCATCTTTTCTTGGAGCTTATTAATTCTTGAATATATTTCCTTTTGTGGGGTAAGCTCGAAGACCCCGATATCCTCTGACATGTCTCTTCTTCGCCAAGAAATTTGCCCAAAACCTACGCCAAACATAACACCCTGTCTTATCCATGTCAATATCTATATGGGGCTTGACAGGTGGTATCCGTTGGCGTAACGTCAACGTTGTTTAGTTTTTAAAACACCGGCAGGAGAGGAATTCATGGAGAAACTTCCCTCTTACGGACCTTGTTTCATGTGTGGGAAAGAGAACCCTTACGGGCTTCAACTGGAGCTGTTCGCTGAGGGAGAAGAGGTAGTTGTGGATTTTCAAGTTCCGGAGCATTATTGTGGATATCAAGGACTTATCCATGGCGGAATACTATCCGGAGTGCTGGATGAGGTGATGTGGTGGGCGGCCAGTTGGCGGTGCTCATGTGCCTGCCTTACCGTGGAGATGACCGTACGGTACAAGAGCCCCGCCCCTATTGACAGGAGATATCGGGCCACGGCCAGGGTGTCAAAGGATAAAAATAAGGTGATAGAGGTGGTTGGAGAAATAAAGGATTTGGAAAAGGGGAATGTTTGCGTTACAGGGCAGGGGAAGTATTTTATCCTGCGCGGGGAGGAAAACCGAGAAGTCCTTGTCTTTATGGACTTTTCGGACTGCTCTGAGCAGACACGCAGCAGATATGAGAAAGGGGAATAAGGGGGGAGGAAGAAGCTCCATATTTTTGGTTTAATGCCTCAGGGGCTTTTGCCAGGCTTCTTTCAATCGGTAGATGTCACCCTGGATGATTTTCTCTCCCTTTAGTCCGATTACGACAAATCTCTTTCCCTTGGTTACCCTTCCTATTTGCCCTAGACATATCCCTTTCATGGCGGAGAGAAAGGCCTCCTGATTAGTGGGATGAACCGTCACCACGAATCTACTCTGTGACTCAGAAAAAAGGAGGTAATCATCCCTTTCTATCCTTTCAAAGGGGACCCTTCTCAGATCCACCTCCATTCCCCATCCTCCGGCGAAGGCACTCTCAGCCAAGGCCACCCCAAGCCCCCCA
>QMLM01000223.1 GCA_003646745.1 Deltaproteobacteria bacterium
CCATAAATCCGGTGATAAATACACCTACTATCACCGGATAGGTAAATAAAGGTTCACCTACCACCCTTGGTCCAGGGGCACACAACAGCTCCGGCCTTTTGGCGGCGAGGATGTGGGCGGCCTGAGAAAGGCCCTGAGGGAAGGCTACCCTTATGATCCATAGCAGTGAACCCAGAAAAGTAGTTGTATAGATGATCCCGAGCAGGATATTGGTCCAGGCGGTCATCCTCATCCCCCCCAAAAGGGTGATAAAGACCAACAGTATTGTCGTGTATATGATACCTACCGCCGGATGAAATCCTGCAAAGGCCTTAAATCCCAATCCCACGCCCAGTGACTCCAGGCCGATGTAGGGAATAATGGACGCAAGGAGCACTACTGTTAGGACGAAGCGCAATATATTTGATTCATACCTTTGGGAAAGGACCTCCACGGGGGAGAGGAAATTGTTGAGTTTGGCCACTGCCCATAGTCTTGGTCCTAAAAACATATAGAGCGAGATAAACCCCACCACACATCCCCACACAAAATAGACGAAGGCTGGACCATGGCGATACAGGAATCCGGGATATCCATAGAAGCTCCAGGCGCTGGAGATGCCGAAAAGGGTGAAAAAGAACATCACTATAATCCCTATTCCCCTGCCTGCTAGCATGTAGTCCTCTGCGGTCTTGGCGGAGATCCTGTAGCCGTACACAGCCATCCACAGAACCGCTATACCGAATAGGCTCAGAATAATTATGGACATAGCAGATCCTTTTAGTCCTTAAAAGGCCAGTACCTGAAGAAGTAGATGAGGTAGGCAATGAGCCACACGAGAATAAAGACAGCCCCTGCGAGAAAGGGAAATGTCATCCACCCCCAAAGGGTATAGGGTTTGAAGAAATATCTAGGTACCCAGAGGACACCCATCAGCGATAGCAACAGAACGATGAGAAAAACCCGCCCCGGGTTATGTTTTAATATCTCCCTCATATTCTATCTTTTTAAGCTTTATTAAACAGAGCTTGGATGTTCTTGTCAAGGAGGAGTTGGCTTTATCTTTTTATTTTCTTTAATCCTCAAGGCAGAAGGCTTTTAAAGGCTGGAATGGGTGGGGGAAAGCAGTAGAGGATAAAGCTGCTCATGATGTGATTCTTGTTTCCGGTGGGGGTGGTACCCGATGAAAACGTCTCCCTTATCCTCTGAAGACATTCTTTAAGAGTAAGGCAGCGACCAGAAAGAGCACCCCTCCGAAGATATACCTTACGCCCCGGGGGCGCATCCTTGAGGCCATCAGTCTGGAGCCAAGCTGGGATCCAAGAAGGACCGCTACAATGGTCCCTATGGTCACCAGGGGATAAAAATGGGCTTTGGGTAAATGGCCCACAAATCCCGAGATGGCAGAGCAGGTGACGATGAATGATGAAGTAGCAGCCGCCTCCCTCGGCTCAAGTCCTGACATTAATAGAATGGGCACTACCATCGCCCCGCCGCCCCTTCCGGCGAAGCCGACTACCAGGCCGAGGAGGGAGCCAGCCGTAACCCCCAGGATGACCTCGGCTCGCCGGGATTCCACCTTTCTTTTTGGCCTCCAGTTGCTCACGGCGATGATCGCCCCTGCCAAAGTGAAGAGGGCAAAGACTGTTATCACCCCCTTAGTTGGTACGTGGAAGTTGAGGAAGGCACCTATAGGGGCACCGATTATCATGGCGGTGGCGAAAGGAACCGCCAACCTTATCCTTATGAGGCCATGGCGCCAGTAGGTGGAGGCTGCCGAAGAGGAGGTGGCAATGTTGAGGAGCAGCCCCAATGGGATCGCTTCGTGTTTGAACCCCATGCCGAGCCAGTAGAGGATCGGCACGTAGAGTTGAGAACCCCCCATCCCCAGCATGGAGAAGAGGAAGGATATGGCGAGGAAAAGCAGTGGACTCCAGAAAAAAATCATCATTTCAGAGACTACTACCCCCTTAGATCGGCAGATGGAGCCAGCTGAACACCCCGATCATCTTCAGCCCCATATAGAACATGACGATGATGAAGATCATCTTGAGCTGCTTTCCGGGGAGCAGGTGGGCCACCCTCGCCCCCACCTGGGCCATGCCGACGCTGGTCGCCGCCAGGGCAAGCCACGACCAGATATGCACATAGCCGAGGTGAGGGGAGGGGATACCAGGGACATTCCACCCATTTACTATATAGCCGATTAATCCCCCGATGCTGGTAAGTATCATCATGGCGGTGGATGTCCCGACGGCCTGGTGCATCTTAAAGCGCAAAAAGAGGGTCATCACCGGCACCATGAGCACCCCACCACCTATGCCGATAAAGCCGGTGACAACTCCCAGGGGAAAACCCCAGAGTGTCCAAACCAAAACGCTGTCCTTGGGTTCCTCCGCTATCTTCGGAGCTTTGGCGGTGAGCATCCTTACACCTCCAAAGAGAATGACGGCGCCGAACACAACCACAAGAACTTTCCCTGGAACATGGGAGGCAACGGTTGCACCGATAATGGCGCCGATGAGTCCGCAAATGCCCAATACAAAGGCCGCCTTCCACCACACTGCGCCCTTTCTGTGATGCCCAAGGGAACCGCTTAATGCCGTGGGAAGCACTACAAAGAGGTTGGTGCCAAAGGCCAGCTTGATGGCGATACCTGGATCAACCCCCATGGCGCAATAGACCCAATACTGCACGGGGATCATGATGAAACAGCCACCGATCCCCAAAAGTCCGCTGGCAAAGCCCACGCCCAAACCGGTAGCTAGTAAGGCCAATATATGATTAACCTCCATATCTTTTACCTCCTTTAAAAAATTTATTCCTTTTTAGATGGCGAGGAGCCCCGAGGAACTAGACTCATCTTTACCGCCCTTTTCAATGCCTCCCTGTCCCTCTTCACTGCTTCATTGTCTTCCAGAAGCCCATCTATGAGCTCTAGTAAAGGCCGTGCATAAGGGTTAAAATCTGCTGCCTGGAGGCGGTAATGCACCCATTTCCCTTTCCTTCTGCCCCTCACAAGCCCTGCCCGCTTGAGGATGTTCATATGCCGGGAGATGGTGGATTGGGGCATCTCCAAGACCTGCATGAGCTCACAGACACATACCTCTCCCTCCTCTAGAAGCTTCAAGATCCTGAGCCTTGTCTCATCGGAGAGGGCCTTGAATATCTCCTGCAGTTGATACATGTTTTGTTTATAATCAATATATC
>QMLM01000224.1 GCA_003646745.1 Deltaproteobacteria bacterium
TCCCTACAGAAATAAGGCACTGATTTCACTTATATCCTTTAAGGGGCTGTCTTAAAAGTGGAGGCAATAATAGATTTTGATCCTCATTCAGGACTTACTCACAGAGAAAGCAGAAACATCGTCGTAGTAGATGTTTTAAGGGCATCTACCACCGTAATTTGCCTCTTATATAGGGGGGCGAGTTGTGTTATACCAGTAAAGGAGATCCATGAGGCATTTTCAATAAAAAGAGGTTTTGAAAACATCTTACTTGCAGGTGAACGCGCAGGAGTTAGAATTGGGGGGTTTGATCTAGGCAATTCTCCCGTCGAGGTATTGAACACTTTATTAACGGGCTATTCCGTTGTATTGACTACAACTTCGGGCTCTCAATTAATGGTAAACTCCGTCGGTACTGACAATAGGGTCTTAATAGGTTCTAGCATCAATTACAGTGCTACAGCTCACAAGATGATGGAGATAGGGGGAAATTGGGCCGTAATTGGGGCGGGATCAGATGGTAAATTTCGTCCCGAGGACAAGGTCGGATGTTCCCTCATCGTCGAGGAGTTTAGAAAACTAGGTGGCGAAGTCTCAGATCCCTTTACCACAGAGATATTAAGATATTGTCATGGCAAATATGACGGACTAATATATAGATCACTCAGTGCTCTAAGGTTATACAGTATCGGTTATGTGGGGGACGTAGAGTTCGTGGTATCTCATAAAAACCACTTCAAAATCGTACCAGAAATCGTCGGTTATGGCAGGCATGGAAATCCGGAAGTCCGCCTTCGCTAAAGAGCCTCTTATTCAATTTTACCTTTTAAATAATGCAAGATTTCTGACAACGGTATCTCGAGGGGACATACCACATCGCATCTGCCGCAACCAAGACAAAAAAGGGAGAAAGGTGCTGCATAATTTTCCCCCAGTGTAATCGCCGTCCAGTTTATGCCCATCGGTCCGCCATAGACTGGTCCTCCCCATATATTTGCTGCAGCACCCCATACAGGACACTCCATCTGACATCTTCCACACCTTATACATAAAAGCTGATCCTTCAAGATGGGATGCTCTATTGCCTCAAGTCTCCCGTTGTCCACGAATATAACATGCAGCTCCTGGGGGCCATTGGCTCCATAAACCCTGTAATATTCAATATCAGCGGTGCTGCTGGGGCCGGCTATGAGGCTTACATATGTCGGGGGATATAAACCGGCAAAAGCAGACTGGACGATGACCGTTTTAAATGAATCAACCATTGTCGGCATTATCTTTTCTACCCCAACAACAGCTATATGTATCGGTGGAAGGGCGGTAGTAAGTCTTATATTGCCCTCGTTTTCCACTAAAAATACTGCCCCAGAATCAGCAGCAATGCAGTTACACCCGCTTATCCCTACCTCTGCCCTCGAAAACTTCTCTCTCAAAAAGGCCCTCACCTGTTGCACAATTTCCTCGATCGTCTCACCTCCCTGTAGGTCAAAACCGACTCTGTGTGCCAACAAATTTGCTGCTGCCTCCTTGGTGAGGTGCAAAGCTGGAACAATGCCATGCATGGGTTTATCACCGCTCAATTCAACGAGAAATTGGCCTAAATCTGTTCCCCAAACCTCATGGTTCAAGCCTCTGAGGTGCTTTTCAATCTCAAGCTCTTCAATCACCATGCTCTTAGAGCATACCACGATCTTTTTGCGTGTCCCCACAATATCAGCTATAATCTGACGAGCATCTTCAGGGGTCTTTGCCAAGTATGCCCGTCCGTTTACCTTCTCGATCCCCTTCATGGTCAATTCAAGGTAGTGGGAGATGTCCGAAAGGACCGCCTCCTTCTTTTCCCTCAGTTCGCCAGCGAGCTCCTGGATCATCTGATCAGAGGATAAAATGCGAGCAACAGCTGCAGTAGAGTTTTGTACCGCCCTCTTGACCCCTTCATGAAAATCTTCATCCTCCATAATCTTGTATATACTATCTAGTATCTCTTCAACTTTCATTGAAATCTCCTATCTGCTCTCTGGGTCAACCCACTATATCCTTAAATAAAAACGCAAGGTCATATACCTCGACATCAGAGGGGGCAACTCGACTTAGATTAACATGGCATATCGGACACATAGTTACGACTCTTTTGCCCTTTTCTCTAAGCTGATTCATCCTCTCACTGGCGATATATTTTGCCAACTTTGGAGCTATAGACTCCATCAATCCACCGCAACAAAACGTCATCTCCCTGGACCATTGAGGCTCCTTAACCTTAAATCCCGCTGTTGAGATAAGCTCACGGGGTTGATCCACCACAGCTTGAAATCGTGCATATAGACAGGGATCATGAAGCACAACTTCCTCGCCCTTCAGCCCACCTTTAAAAAAGGGCATCTTCCCAGACAACACTTCTAAATAGCTCACCACCTCCAGATTGTACTCTTCGATATATTTGGGAAAAACGGTGCGAAGCATATACAACGTGTGGGGGTCAACAGTTATTATCTTGCGCACTCCCGCTCCTTTAATCTGTGCATATACCTTTTGGGCATGTTTGGCAAAATCATTTAAGAGACCTAAATCATATAATAGTGCTCCGCTATACATATCTTGCTCATATAAATAACCGTAGTTCACTTCCGCCCTAGAAAGTAACTTGGCTATAACCGAAAGGGCCTCTTGGTAAAATTCAGCGTCTTTTTTGGCCAGCCTTGAAGTTATTCCTGACAGATCAATTACCTTACCGATCTTACCAGCAACCTTGAGCAGCAACCCAGCCCCTTTCTTTCCCTCCAAATCCTCAAGGAGGCTGACCAAGGCCTTCGTATATGGCATAAGTTGATATAGGGCACCGGTATAAAGAACGGTTTCTCCTCCATGGGGGATGTCCAATGGTTCAGCCCACTGATATATGAACTTGTTAGAAATAGGGATGGGTAACCCAGCCCTTCTGATATTCTCAGCCAACAAATCCAATATCTTTCGTATGGGAAGGGCCATAAACTTTTACCTCTCGGTTGATTGCGTTAAAGGAGTGATGAGCGTCTTTTAAATATATTTTCGGCCCACAGCATATATTTCTCCTTCAACCTTTGTCAAGGAATAATCCACACAATCCAGCAATTTTGGAACCTCAATAATTTTGGCACTTGGCATAGACATATTTACCAGTAGTGGGCCCTACAATGAAGAGGGCTTTGATGGTATTGAGGTATTTGAGCAA
>QMLM01000225.1 GCA_003646745.1 Deltaproteobacteria bacterium
AAGATAGGCAAAATGGAAGGAGGAGGGTTGTTTGTTGGAAGGCCTGTATTCGTGAAGGAAGGTCCCGATTCTTCTGTAATAATGTCTCGGGGAATAGATGGTCTTCATAATTCTTTTGTAGCCGTTAATGAGCGTTTCATGGCCCATCTTGGGGATGAAGTTTATGGAACAGTCGGTGTTGTCGCCCGAGACTTCATGCAACAGGCGGTTTTCTTTCCGGAGGCGCCTATAAAGGCGAGTCCCCCGAGGAGCATTGAGTAACCCCACCATGGCAGTGACTATCCCGCTTTTTTGGATAAAATTGATCTGTCTTTCAAAGATGGAAGGAGGATCATGGTCGAAGCCGACAATGAATCCCCCTGTTACCTGAAGGCCGCGCTGTTGGATCTTTTTTACACAGGCCACTAAGTCCCTGTTTCTGTTCTGAAATTTACTGCATTCGGTCAGGCTCTCTTCATATGGAGTCTCAATTCCGATAAATACCGTGTCAAACCCCGCTTCTACCATCAATCCCATGAGCTCTTCGTCATCAGAAAGATCTATGGATGCCTCGGTGAAGAATGAAAAGGGGTAGTTTCTTTCCTTCATCCAACCGATTATGGCCGGCAGTATTTGGGCCTTTAATTTCTTTTTGTTTCCGATGAAATTATCGTCGACAAAAAATACCCCTCCTCTCCATCCATGGTCGTAGAGGCTGTTTAACTCGAGTATTATTTGTTCCTTATCTTTTGTCCGGGGTATCCGTCCGTTCAACACGATAATGTCACAGAACTCACAGTTAAAAGGACAACCTCGGGAGTATTGGATGTTCATGGAGGCATATTCCTTCATCTCGATGAGCTCCCAGAGAGGGGGAGGGGTCTGTTTTAGATCAGGCCACTCACTGGTGGTGTATATGTGTCTGGCAGATCCCTTTCGTAGGTCTTCTAAAAAAGGAGGTAAGGTCTTCTCGGCTTCATTGAGGATCAGGTGATCTACATCTTTAAATTCCTCATACTCGGCAGTAAAGAGAGGACCTCCTGCCGCTGTCTTAATCCCCATCCTCTTACATCTGTTGATCACCTCTATTGCCGATTCCTTCTGGACGGCCATGGCGCTGATGAAGACATAGTCGGCCCACTGCAGGGCCTCATCACTCAAGGGCCTTACATTCATATCTACAAGACGTTTTTGCCAGTGGCTGGGGAGCATAGCGGCTACAGTCAAAAGCCCCAGCGGTGGGAATGAGGCCTTTTTAGAGATAAATTTCAGGGCGTATTTAAAACTCCAAAAGGTGTCGGGATACTTTGGATAAATTAAAAGGATCTTCATGGGATTTTTCTCTTTCCTTCCCTAACTGGATAAAAAGTAGATTTATCAGATAAACTGATATCCGAAAGGAATTTTTTTTCTTTAACTTTAACTTATACACCCTTATCGATTTATGTACAAGGATTTTTTTCTTTTTGTATAAAGACTTCAAATATTAAGGCCTTATTTGCCGTTATGCGTTGTCCTTTTCTCATGGGATATGGTACAATTCGAGCACCAGGAGGGAAAAAGATCATGTTTTTACGAATTCCCTTGCGAATCCTTCAAGGATGTTTTTGGGGATCGGTCCTCGTTCATGCAAGTGGCCTGTGGGGACCTGTCCTCAAAAGGAGCCGCAGCCCCGCTTTTGCCCGGGGCCAATCCGAGGCAGAGCAGATGGCCCTTGGCCTAGCGGCATTGGTAACCGTGGCTGTGGAGCCCTTGGTCTATCTCCTCTATACCGTCCGCTTGGTGGATGATCTGGGATGGGTTGGTTTTTTCCTTCTGGCCCCATTGGCCTTGACTCATCTGGCAAGTTGGTTAATGCCCCCGGCAAGGACATGGGCCAAAAGGATTGCGGAGGGCAGGATGAAGGAGAATGCGAAATAGATAAGGGTTGTGATGATGCTTACTCCAGAGAGAACCGTCTTAGTCATTGTTGATGTCCAAGAGAAGTTGGCTTATTTGATGTATGAGAAGGAGATGTTATTTGAGAACCTTCAGAGAATCATTAAGGGGGCGCAGGTTTTAGGAATCCCTATCCTATGGACCGAACAGAATCCAGAAGGGTTGGGGCCGACGATAACTGAGATTAGTCATCTATTGAATGGCATTCAGCCTATAAGTAAGCTTAGCTTTAGTTGTTGTGGCAATGAACGTTTTATGCAACAGCTAAAGGCACTGAACCGCCAACATGTTTTGCTTGCAGGAATTGAGGCTCATGTTTGCATTTATCAAACATCAGCGGATCTGTTAAGTTTGGGGTATGAAGTTCATGTCATCGCAGACGCCATTTCTTCCAGAACGGCGATAAACAAACATATCGGGCTTGAGAAGGTCAGAGATCTAGGCGCGAGTTTGACAACTGTAGAGACTGCTCTTTTTGAGCTATTGAAAGTAGCGGAAGGAGTGAAGTTCAAGGAAATACTCAAGATAGTGAGGTAGTTACTTTATCGAGTTGCCAGCCCATGGGGCCATAGCTTTTTTTAATCTCCTATGATTTTTATAAGCACGCGCTTTCTGCGCCGTCCGTCGAATTCACCGTAAAAAATCTGTTCCCAGGGTCCAAAGTCGAGGTCTCCGTTGGTGACGGCTACTACTACCTCACGCCCCATGACTTGACGTTTCAAATGGGCATCTCCATTGTCTTCTCCGGTTCGATTGTGACGGTAACGGGATATGGGTTCATGCGGAGCTAATTTCTCCAGCCAGTCTTTGTAGTCTTGATGAAGCCCCGATTCATCGTCGTTAATGAATACGCTGGCGGTTATGTGCATGGCGTTTACCAGACAGAGTCCCTCTTTTATTCCACTCTCTTTTAATGCCTTACGTACGTCTGCGGTGATGTTGATGAAGGCAATCCTTGTAGGTGTGTTGAACCAGAGTTCCTTCCGATATGATTTCATTTTTACCTCCTTTTTCATGCCCACAATAAGTTTTTGGGGTCTCCTTCTTTGGTCAGTAGGATCAAAAGTGCCCTTTCAACAGGATATAAAAGGTGTTTCATTTGTTCAAGTTCTTGTTTCCAGCAGATCGTTGACAAACCCCGTGTATTTAGTTATAATTTCTTACAAAAAACATCAAAGATTTTTAAATAAGATAAGATTCGATCATGGCGAAAAAGATTTTAATTAACGCCTCCTTCCCTGAAGAAGTGCGGGTAGCGGTAGTGG